>DASXQD010000130.1:0-9204 GCA_036493195.1 Gemmatimonadaceae bacterium
AGCAGATGCCCATCACCGGCACCGATCGCACGGAGAACATGCCGCCGGTCATGACGCCGGCTCCGTAAAGCAGAAGCCAACAGGCGGGAAGGAGCGCGTAGAGGCCCAGGCGCGCGAAGTAGAAGGTGAGCACCACGCCCACGGAGATCGGCGGAGCAAAGCCGAGCACGAATTTGCGCAGGGGTGCGAAGATGAACGGCTCGCGCGCGCGTCGCCCCTTCCACACGCTCGACGCGACTCCGACGATTACGGCGATCGCCGCGGCGGCGAGCCACTCGCCGAGCCACACGGGCCCTGGCTGGAGCGCTCTCGTGGCGAGCGCCGCCGCGAAGGCGATGATGCCGGTGGCGATCTGCCCCCAACCCGAGACGGCGGTAAACGCCGATGCGCTCTCCATGGTCTCGCGGATGTAGCGGAGATCGTCGAGGGCGCGCGTGTGGAGGGTGGACGTCGACATGGATACATCATGCGATGACTCGCCGGCATTTACAAGTACTTTGCATCACAAAGATGCCTTCGCCGGCTTTGGCGGCCGTTCAGGGCGCTCCGGCGGGGGCCGCCGGGCCGCCGTTCTCGCGCACGATCTGCGTCAGCACCTCCTCGAGCCTCGCCAGCTCGAAGGGCTTCTCGATGACCGGACGCCCGGATTCCGCGAGAAAGGTCGAGGCGTCGGACGACACGACGTCTCCCGTGGAAAAGAGGAGGCGACGGACGAGGTCCGGCCGCTTCCCGAGCAGCTCGCGATACAGCTCCCCTCCGGAGAGGTGCGGCATTCGCAGATCGCACATCACCACGTCGTACTCGTTCGGCTTCGAGCGGAGGAGAATCTCCAGCGCCGACCGGCCATCTTCGGCCTCTTCAACTTCCCATTTGCGACGAGTGAGAAAGCGCTTGATCGCGGCGCGGATGCTCGGCTCATCATCGATGACGAACAGACGCGGAGGCCGAGCATCGGGGACCGGCTGCTGCTGACGTTCCATTCGTGCTCCGCGCGTGGGAAGCGCTTCACCAACACGCAATTTATTTGCTTGAATTCAGACTATTCTCCAGGATCGAGAATGTCCGGTGGTCCCGGAGAATACATGGTTCTCGTCGCGCGCACAGCATCCGCGAGCGTGCGGTCGAATTAGAAATTCCTCATGAGGTGCGTCGCACCGGAAGCCGAAGCGTGAACGTACTTCCCTCCCCGAGCGTCGATTGCACGGTGAGATCGCCGTGCATGAGATGCGCGAGTCGACGCGATACGCTCAATCCCAGACCTGCGCCGCCCACCTTGCGCGTGGACTTCTGCTCGACTTGCCAGAAGGTGTCGAAGATGCGGTCCTGATTCGCGGGGGCGATCCCAATACCAGTATCTCGAACGTTGATCTCGACACAGTCGTCGATCCGGCAGCTTTCGAGCGTCACCGAGCCCGCGTCGGTGAACTTGATCGCGTTGGTGAGCAGGTTGAGGAGAATCTGGCGCAACTTCGTCGGATCCGCCCACACCTCGAGATCGCTGGGCACCGGCAGCACGCGCAACTGGAGCTTCTTGTCGAGCGCGAGAGGCTCGACGATGATAGATGCCTCGTGCAGCGCGGCGAACACCTGCACGCGCTCGGGATGCGCCATCTCGCGGCCCGCTTCCACCCGCGAGAGGGTGAGCACCTCATCGATGAGACTCAGCAAATGCGTCGCGCTGGCCTTGATCCGCGCCAGCTGCGTGCGCTGCCCCTCGTTCACGGGACCGGTGATCCCGTCGAAGAGCAGCTCCTCGTAACCGATGATCGCGGACAGGGGCGTTCGCAGCTCGTGTGACATCACCGCGAGAAATTCACTCTTGGCACGGTTCGCACTTTCGGCGCCCTGCCGCGCGCTGCGGAGCTCCTGCTCGGCCTTGTGCTGCTCCGTGACATCCCAGAAGATCGCCACGCCGGCATCCACGTTGCCCTGCGGATCGCGAACGGGCGCGCTGTTCACGCAGATGCGACGTCGCTCGCCGCTCGGCCGCTCGATCTCGACGATCGCATCCATCACGACCTTGCCGCTCGTGATCGCGCGAGCGAGCGGCCACTCGCCCGTCGCGAGCGGCGATCCGTCTTCGTTGAATGCCTTGATCCCGGCGAACGTCCTGGACAACGATTGTGTCATGGGAACACCCAACACCTCTTCCGCGGCGCGGTTCGCGATGATGCGCTTCCCCGATGGCGCCTCCACGATCGAGATTGCCAGGGGCGACTGCTCAACCACGGTGATCAGGCGACTGTGCTCCGCCTGCACCTGCTCGATCAGCCGTTCGCGCTCGACGCGTGCGCGTCGCTCCGACGTGACGTCGCGAAAGAAAATGGCGAGACCGTCCGGGGTGCCGTTCATTCTGATATCGAACCAGTGGCCGGGAGCAACCTCGAACTCGAACGGCTCGACCGGTCGTCCGGCCATCCCCTCGCGGAGCTTCGCATCGAGATCGGGCGCAATCCATTTTCCCCACAGCTCCCAGAGATTGCGCCCGACGATCGACGTGCCCACACTGCTCGTGAGCCTGATTCCTTCGCGATTGAGCTGACGGATCGTCCACTCGCGATCGAACGAGATGAACGCGTCACTCATGGTGTCGAGCACGTTCACGACGCGCTCGCTCGCGAGCTCCGCCGCTTCTCGCTGCCGCTCCAGCTCGACGGTCTGCTCCTCCATCTCCTGCGCCTGCGCGCTCAGGCGACGATTCATCGACTCGAGCTCGGCCAGAGCTCTTTGTCGTCGCTGGTCGGCAAGCTCGCGGGCGGCGAGCACGCGACTCAGCATGGTGTTGACGAGGAGCGACAGCAGCCCCGCGAGAACGATCGCGGCGAAGATCAGAACGGCCGTGAGAATCCTGAGCTGCGCCTCGTGCGCCTCCCGCAGCTCGAGTCGACCGCGTTCCGCGCTCTCGATTCTGCCGATCAGCTCCCGCGCCTTGCTCATCCGCACTTGTCCGTGGTTCGCGCGCGCCGTTGCGGCCGCCGCAGCCAACCCTAGAGAGTCGTAGGCACGTTTCGCGTTCTCGAGCTCCGCGAGTTTTTCGGAGATGACGGTGGAGAGCGTGTCGAGCCGGCGCTGCTCGGTGGAGTCGGCGATCAGCCGGCGTGCGGAAGCGAGCGCGCGATGCACGTCGGCAGCCGCACCAGTGCCGGGGTCGAGATACTCGCGGGAGCCGGAAAGAATATAGCCGCGCTGAGACGTTTCGGCGTCGGTGAGCCGCGCGAGCACGGTGTGCAGCGACTCGGTAATGTCGCGGGATCGCGTGACCGCATCCCCTGCGGCTCCCAGGTGCGAAAGCATCACGAGCGAAAAGACTCCGATGGCGAGCGTCACCAGCGCCGGAGCGACGGTCGCCACGATGCGAAGGGTGCGGCGGGTGATCACCTGTTGGAAACTGGCACTCGATTTCGCATACGATCCGGAGATTCGGTGTGCTTCTACAGTCCGGAAAAACTAGCGGAGTGAATTCCAGATAGTGATTGCAGCCGGAACGCTCTCCACTAACTCCGCTCGTATCTCGCGACGGCACGCTCGAGCACGGCAAGCTGAGCATGCAGGCGCTCGATCTGCGCAGCCTGCAGCGACCGGGCAGGCGCCACGTCGGCGCGAGGTGCATCGACGTTCGCGATCGGCTCCGTCGTGAGTCTGGAAGGGGAGTTAGCGAGCGATGCGATGAGCGAATCGAGCTGCGCGAGCATCGCCGAGGATTCGGATGGCGGCACGGGCGCCGCATCCAGCGTTCGCGCCTCGGCGAGCGCCGAGAGCGTGGATGCCATGCGGCGCCCGTAGATCGTGATGGCCATCGCCGCCTCGACTCGGCGCGGGTTGGGCGAGTCTTCCGTGATCAGGCGCTGCATCGTGGCCTCGGCGTTCGTTACCGCAACGCCGAAGCGGCGGCGTGCATCGTCCACCGATCGCTTCCACAGCGGAGCTGTCGGACCGGCACCGCCGGTTGCCGTGACGAGCAGTGTGCGAAGCTCGCGAAACAGATCGGCCAGCTGGCCTGCGTAGGTCGAGAGCTCGTGCACGGGCCAGAGCAGCTGTGCGGCGGCGAGCGCGATCACGCCGCCGAGCAGTGTGTTCACCGCGCGAAGTCCGGCGAGCTTCCAGTCGCCCGGATGCGGCTCCGCGAGCAGCACGAATACGGGCGTGAGCAGGAGCACGAACACGCCGTAGTTGAGCGGAAGCACTGCCACGGCGCCGATCGTGAATGGCACCATGATGCCCGCGATCGCGAGCTTGGTGCGTGCAGCCACCGCCAGTGCGGCCGCGAGAATGCCGCCAAACACGCTGCCACTCACGCGCTGCAGCGTCTTGCGCATCGTCGCGCCGGTGTACGGCTGCAGCACGATCAGGGTGGTGATGGTCGCCCAATATCCGCGGGTGATGTCGAGAGCAAAGGAGAGCCACACGGCCAGCGCCGCCGCGATTCCCATGCGAAGTCCGTGGCGCGCGGGCAGCGAGCGCGAGGTGAGCGCCTCGCGCAGTGGACGAAGCCAGGCGAGCGCGTCGTTTTTCGGAGGTGCGGCGACCGGATGCTCGGCGGTTCGCGTCACCACGTCGGAGGCGCGCGCATCGATCTTCGCCGCAGCATCCGCGAGCACGGTCAGATCCCCTGCCACGCGCGACAGCAGCGTTACAGCGGAGCGCAAATGCACGTTTGGCCAGCTCGTCGGCACCGTGAGCTCTGCGAGTGGGGGTATTGCTGCTCCGTCCCGTTTGCGAACGATCACCGTGTCGTCGACCGCATCGGCCAGCAGATCGAGGGTGGTCGCGAGCGCGATGAATGCCTGTTCGAACGCGACATCTCCGATCGTCGACCCGCCTTCGTGCGAGGCTTCGAGCTCCGCATCGATCGCCACCAGCGTGCCAAACAGCTGCTCCGCGCCTTCGGTGAGCACGATCAGCTGCTCGCCCCGCGGGCTGCGTCCCTGGCGCGGCCTGCGCGCATCCGCGAGAACGAGGCGCGCGTTTTCGAGGGCGCTGCGCACGTCGGCGTGGTACGCGCGTGCGCGAGCGTGGATCGCCGGCGCGCTCGCTTGTCCGAGCGCAGTCGTCACCTGCTCCAGCGAGCGTGTGAATTCGGCCAGAACGCGATACGCGCCTGCCACCGCGCGGCGTGCGGGGCGAAAGGGATGAAGCGGCCAGAGAATCAGCGACAGCACCATCGCCCACGCAACGCCGAGCACCAAAAACAGCGCGCGCAGCAGCGCGATGTGCGGAAGCGGCGATGGCGACCCGACCGCCACGGCGTAGATCACCGCGATGAAGAGCCCGACCGTCGACCCTTCATCGCCGTACACGCGTGCGAGCCCGGCGAGCAGCCCGACCACGAGCATCGAGATCACGGCGAGTGGAACGATGTGCGCGGCTTCGGTGCCCGCGTACGCGCATGCAAAGCCGAGAATTGCGAACGCGCTCATCGTGGTGGCACGCGTGCGATACGACCCGCCCTTGTCTGCGAGCGACCCGAGCCATCCGCCGAGCGCGGCCCACGAGAAGAGCGGCTGGCCGAGGATGTCGCCAGCGATGACGGGAATGAGCAGCGCGAACGCCGTGCGCACGCCGCGACCGATCGCGAGCTTCCCCTTCCCCATCGCGAAGAGGTGCCGAGCCGTTTCCTTCGCGCGATGTCCGGCGTTCACGTGTGCGTTCGCCGGACGTCGCGGACTAGTGCGCGCCGCCGACTTTTCGCGCTGCGCTGAGCTGTTCGAGGAGCGTTTTCACCGCCGCGTCGAGCTGCGAATCGCGTGCGAGATAGCTCTCGCCCATGGGGCGCGTGACGGCCACGTCCACCGGCCGCGGATGCATTTCCATGTCGGTGTGATCGGCGCCTCTGATGCGCACGAACGGAATGCGTACGGCAGACCCATCGAAGAGCACATCGTTCGACGTGTAGATGATCCATCCAGCGGTCGGCTCGCCTACTATACGGCCGAGCCGCATCGTGCGGTAACCTTCCGAGAAGTCTTCGGCATCGCTGAGCGAGTGCATGTTGGTCACGAGCACGGTGGGAAGCTCGAGCGCCCGTTGGCCCAGCAGCGTGCGCGCTGGTGCCACCGGCATCCCGCGAATCTGCATCGTGAGATATGGAGCGCGCGTGAGCACATCCAGCGCGTACGCATTCACGAAGCCGCCGTTGTTGTTGCGGATGTCGATGACGACACCCTCGTTCGCCTGATTCTGCGAATCCAGATCAGCGTAGAGACGCTGCAGCGACTCCGCGCTCATGTCGGGCATGTGCACGTAGCCCAGCCGTCCACCGCTGACCTTCGCGACGTACGCACGCGATTCCTCCACCCATCCACGATACAGCAGCCCCTTCTCGATGTTGGTGCTTACGGGCAGCACCGTCACCATGCGTTGCTTCCCATCGCCGTCGGAGACGACGCTGAGTGATGTCTGCTTGCCGATTCGATACGCGAGCAGCTCGTCGACGTTCGTGTGCGGAGTGACGATCTTGCCGTTGATGGCGACGATGAAGTCACCCACCGAGATCTTTCTCGCGAGGGCGACGGGCCCGAGCGGAATGATCTCGGCTACGCGGAGCCTGCCCGAGCGCTCGAACTCGGCGCCATCCCAGCGAACACCCAGGCGGCCGGTGAATGGCGACACGAACGAGGGGGCGCGTGCGCCCGAGTGTGATGAGTTGAGCTCTCCGACCATCTCGTTCATGAGGCGCATGAGCTCATCCGGAGTTTGCGCACCCTCGGCGAGCGGTCCGTACTCGGCGCGCACGGCGTCCCAGTCCACGCCGTTCATCTTCTCGTCGAAGAAGTTGTCGCGCAGGTCGCGCCACATGAGCGTGAACAGCTCCTCACGATCGGCCGTGAAGTCGACATCGAGCTCAGCGCTCACGGGCACGGAACGAACGGCACGATTGGCGACATCGATCGCGGCGATGCGCCCGGACTCGAGGTAGTAGATCTCTTTTCCATCCGGCGACCACTGCACGCTCGTCTTGGGACCGGACGTGGATGTGAGTTGCTTCGCGACCGGCTCCTCCTTCGCGAGATCGTCGAGCGCAAAAAGATAGAGGTTCGCCTGCCCTGCGGCGACCGCGGTGACGGCCACTGATTTTCCATCCGGTGACAGCGCCTCGTTGACGACGTCGAGGCCGATCGGAAGGAAGGAGAGCCGTGAGCGCAATCCTTCGAACACGACGGGCGTGTGGCGCATGGCGTCGCGATGCGACGAGTCCGTGGCGCGCGCGCTGCTGTCGGCCGCGGGAGAGGGAGTGCTGTCGTGCTTCGCTGCCGTGTCGCGCGGTGAGGGAGTGCGGTCGCGCGGCTCGTGCGCGGGCGCCGGCGTGGGAGCGGGTTGCGTGAGCGGTTCCGTCACTGGAGACGGACTCTCGGGGCCGAAGAGATCGCGGAACTGATCTTCGCGGAATCGCGGCGTGCGCGGCACGAGATCGACGCGCGCGAGCACGCCGGGCTCCGTGCGCTGCGACGAGACGAGAAGGAGAAAGCTGCCGTCCGGGCTCCACGCGAGCGCGTCGGCATTCGTGTTGGAGAGAAAGCTCACGGGATGCGAATCGCCCCCCGCGGCGCTGACCATGTACGCGTTCGCAAAGAGCTTGCTTCCGTCGCGCGTGGCGTACGCGATCCACTTGCCATCGGGCGACCACACGATCGCGCAATCCGAGAGAAAGGGTGCGCGGTCGAGGGGTGCGCGCGCCACGATGCGGTCCGCCGGCTCGGCATCGCGCTTCGCCTTCGGATCGGCGGATACCACGTGCAGCTCGTTCCCGCCGCGCACGTATGCGATCGACTTCCCATCGGGAGACCAGACCGCCGAGACATCGTTCTCGCTGCCAGCGGTGAGCTTTCGCTCCTCGTGCGTCACGAAATCGTAGACGTACAGATGGAAGTGTCCATCGAGATCATCACCGAAGGCCAGACGCCGGCTATCGGGCGCCCACGCGGGCTGCTGCTCCGTGAGACCGCCGCCCGACACCCGCTGCGCACTTCCGCCATCGTGGCTCGACGCGGCGAAGATCTTTCCGCGCACGGTGAATGCGACCTTCTTGCCGTCGGGCGACACGGCGAGCTCCTGCAGCCCGTTGGTGAGCGTGCGATGCTCGACGAGCGCACCGGAGGCCGAGCCGCGGAGCTCGATCCCGACAGGCTTTGCGACGCCCGCGCCGATATCGTAGCTCCAGACGCCGAACTCACGCTCGAACGCGATCGCCTTCCCGTCGTTCGCGATCGTGGGCCAGAGCACGCGGCCATCGGTGAATTTCGTGAGTTGGCGCTCGGCGCCGCCGCTCACCGGGCGCGTCCACAGATTCTGCGCGCCACTTCGATCGCTCACGTAGTAGAGCGTCTTGCCATCCGCGGAATACATAGGCCACTCGTTCTTCGAGCCCGACGCCGAGAGCTGCTCGTACTTCGGAACACCCTTCACGCCCGGCGCGACTCCGTGCACGAGCCAGATCTCGCTCTCGTCGATGTGGCTGTGCCCCTTTCTCCACCACTGAGAGTACGGCAGTCCGCGCGCCGTGATCGCGATCGTCGCCGCGTCCGGTCCCGTTGCCGCCCAGTATTCGGCCGCGTACCGGTCGGCTGCCACCGCGGTGGGAGTGCCGCCATCGATGCTGACACGATAGACGTCACTCATTCCCGAGATGTCGTTCGCGACCGTCGAGAAGTAGAGCCATTTCCCATCACGCGACCAGCTATCGAGCTGGTCGACGCCATCGCCGAAGGTGAGCCGGCGTAACGCGCCGCTCGCGAGCGTGAGCACGTAGACGTTCGTGCCACCGTTGCGATTCGACATGAAAGCGAGCTGCGATCCATTGGGCGAGTACAGCGGCCGGTGGTCGTTCGACGCGTCGGAGATGAGGAGATGCGCGTCGCCGCCACCCGCGGATACCGCCCAGATATTCCCGCCGGACGCGAACGCGATCTCGCGGCGATCGGGCGAGTAGGCGGGCTCGGAGAAGGAGCGGCGGGCGACGGTTGCCGGCGCATGCACGCGCGCGGTGCCGGGGATGGCGACGGTGGCAGCCGCAACGAGAGCCGCGGCGGCGGAGCGGATGAGCATCATGATGAATAAAATAGACGACGGCACCTCGCGCTGCGAGCACCAGCGGGTCGGTCGATCTGGCGAGGCGTGAATTCCGTGCGTAGCGTTGGCCTTATCAGCTTTGAGCGTTGGCCGATCGCATCCGGGGGAGGTCGCCATGGGAAGAATCACTGCGAGCAC
>DASXQD010000131.1:0-4212 GCA_036493195.1 Gemmatimonadaceae bacterium
AGTCGCATCGGGGGCGGCCGAGACTGCAATCTCGCGGCGTCCTCCGCACCCGGCACGATTGGCGCACAGCAGTGTAAGGTTCCTCACTCGGCGATGGCAGCGCCGGTGGTCAGCGCTGCTCGATCCACATCGCGATCATCCAATCGATGCACTCAAGGAAGGAGAACGGCATGTCGGTCCCGCTGGAACAGAGCGCTACGCGCAGAGCGCGGGTGAGTCGCCGGCTCCTCTTCGTGCTCTGCGTGCCACTGATCGCGGCGCAGCTGCCGCCTACGCTCTACATGCCGCGCACGTTCCGCCGTGCGATCCTCAACGGCACGCGCTCTCTCGATGGCCGCCCAGGAAACAAGTACTGGGAGAATCACGCCCGATACCGCATCGCGGTGACTGTCTCGCCTCCCAATCGGACCATCCACGGCACCGAGCAGGTGACCTATGCGAACAACAGCCCTGATACGCTGCGGCGACTCGTCTTCAAGCTGTTCATGAACGTGCATCGCCCGGGCGCGCCTCGCGGCACCGGCGCCTCGCAACACTATCTGACCTCGGGCGAGCACATCGACTCGTTCGCGGTGAACGGCGAGCCGGCCGAGTGGCCGAGCGATACGGCCTACTTCACGTCGGCGCCAGTGATGCTGCACTCTCCGCTCGCGCCGCGCGATTCCGTCAAGCTCGATATCGCGTGGCACTACGACCTCGCACCGGCCGGCGGCACGCGCGAAGGCGTCGTGGATTCGACGACGTTTTTCGTGGCCTACTTCTACCCGCGCGTGGCCGTGTACGATGACGTGGACGGCTGGGACTCGATGGACTTCACGGGGCAACAGGAGTTCTACAGCGATTTCAACGACTACGACGTGACGGTCAACGTTCCAGCGAACTTCCTCGTGTGGGGCACCGGCACGTTGACGAACGCATCGACCGTCCTGCAGGCGGAGCCCGAGCGACGCTATCGCTCATCGTTCACGTCGGACGACGCCGTCCACATCGCGACCGCGCAGGAGCTCGCGACACACACGGTGACCGCGCAAACCGGAACCAATGGCTGGCACTTCACGGCGGCCAACATCCCCGATATGGCCTTCGGAATCAGCGACCACTACGACTGGGACGGGGGCAGCCTCGTCGTCGACGACGCGACGAAGCGGCGCGTGAGCGTGCAATCCGCATTCAACGACACGGCCGCCGACTTTCACTCCATGGTTCGATTCGCCCGTCACTCGCTCGACTGGCTTTCACACGACTGGCCCGGAGTGCCGTATCCCTACGAAAAGTCGACGGTGTTTCAGGGCGGAGCGGGAATGGAGTATCCGATGATGGTGAACGACGAGTCGTATCCGGATACGAGCTTCTCGAGCTTCGTCGCGCTGCACGAGATCGCGCACACGTATTTCCCGTTCTACATGGGGATAGACGAAACGCGATTCGGATTCATGGACGAGGGGTGGGCCACCACCTTCGAGTACTTGTTCGAGCGGGCGAGTCTCGGGAAGACAGCCGCGGACACCTTCTACGAGCGGTTTCGCATCGAGTCCTGGACCAACGATCCATCGATCGTCGAAAACATTCCGATCATCACGCCGCAGGACATGCTCAAGGGCGCCGCAAACAGTCACAACCCCTACGGGAAACCGTCGCTCGGCTATCTGGCGATAAAGGATCTTCTCGGTGACGAAGCATTTCGTAAGTGCCTCAACGCCTACATCGACCGCTGGCACGGCAAGCACCCACAGCCGTGGGATTTCTTCGCGACGTTCAACGATGTGTCGGGGCGCAATCTCGACTGGTTCTGGAACAACTGGTTCTTCGAACGCTACTACATCGACTTCGGCGTACGCGGCGTGACACGCAGCAACGATTCATACGCCGTGGTCATCGACAACGTCGGGGGGTTGGCGGCGCCGTTCGATCTGGAGCTGACATACGGCGACGGCTCGACGCAGTCCCTCCATGAAACGCCCGCTGTCTGGATGGCAGATCAGAAGCGTGCGCGTGTCCTCATCCACTCGGCGAAGTCGCTTCGCGAGCTGAGGCTGACCAGCGGGATATTCATGGACGCGGATACGAGCAATAATCGCTGGGCCGCTCGCTGATCGATGCTGCATCTGTTAGAAACCACATGATATGAAATTGTCTAAGTCGTATGATTAAGCCACTTAGACCATTCCATCTCAGGAATTACATCAGCCTCATTCCGCTCGCAGTGCGCTGGCCGGATCGGCGCGCGTGGCGCGCAGCGCCGGTGCCGAGCTCGCGAGCGCCGCGATCGCGAGAAAGAGGACCGGCACGAACAGGAACGTCGCGGGATCGAGCGGCGACACGCCATACAGCCACTGGCGAAGCGTTCGCGACGCGAGCATCGCTCCAACCATTCCGATAGCGGCACCAATGCCGGCCAGCCACACCGCGCGGCGCAGCACGAGCCGCATCACGCCGCTTCGTGATGAGCCGAGCGCCATTCGAATGCCCATCTCACTTCGTCGCTCGCCCACGAGGTACGACATCACGCCGTAGATGCCGACCGCGCCCAGCGCGAGTGCCAGCAGCGCGAAGGCAACGACGAGACCCGCCGTGAATCGAGTCTTGGTCATTGAATCGGAGATCACCGCATCCATGCTGCGCACATCGCTCACCGGAATGGAGGGATCCAGCGCGCGCACCAGCGTTCGGACGGCCGCGCCGGTCACGGCAGGATCGCCAGCAGTGCGCGCCACGAGCCACAGGTCGCCCGTGAATCGTCCGGACGCCTGGGCCCACGGCACGTAGATACTCGCACTCGCGGTATCGCGAAGACTGTCCTGCTTCGTGTCGGACACGATTCCCACGATGGTGATCCACGGACTGGCGTACGGATATCCAATTCGCTGCCCCATCGCGTCTGCGTTTGGCCAGAACCGTCGTGCGACACTCTGGCTCACGATCGCAACCGGTGGCGCGTTCATACGATCGCCATCGTCGAACGCGCGGCCGCGTATCAGGCGAATGCCCATCGTGCCGAAGTAGCCGGGAGTGACGATCTGCATGTGCTCGATCATGGGCAGCGTGTGCGTGAAATCCTCGAACTGACCCTGAACGCGCGCCGCGATACCCCACACCGGCTCCGCCAGCGGAAGGTGGTCCACGAGCGCCGCCCCCCTCACGTTTGGCAGCGTCTGCGCACCCTCGATCACATTCTGATAGAGCGTGAGAACGCTCTGCGTATCAGCGGAGAAGCGCGCGAAGGGAACAGAGATGCGCGCAGCCATCAAGTGCGTCGTTTCGAATCCGGGCGAGATCGCGCGGAGCGCGACGAAGCTGCGCACGAGCAGCAACGACGCGGTGACCAGCATGACCGCGAGCGCCACCTCGCCTGCCACCAGCGCGCCGGAGAGTCGCAGATGCGAGACGCCGGCCGTGGCCCGCCTCCCGGCGCCGGCGACGGTCGATTGCGACACGCCGGCCTTCGTCGCGCGAAACGCGGGGATCAAGCCGAACAGCAGCCCCGTGCCGATCGAGATCCCGAGCGCGAACATCAGCACGCGACCGCTCATCGAGATTTCCTCGGCGCGCGGAATGCCGGAAGGCATGGCCGCGACGAGCCCGCGCACAGCGAGCCATCCGAGCAGGATGCCCAGCATGGCGCCGACTGCCGCCAGCACCAGGCTCTCCGTAACGAGCTGCCGCACCAGTCGACCGCGTCCGCCGCCGAGTGCCGCGCGCACTGCGAACTCGCGCTCCCGCATGACGGCGCGCGCGAGCATGAGGTTGGCGACGTTCACGCACGCAATGAGAAGAACGAACAGCGTCGCGCCGAATAGCATCCAGAGCAGTGCGCGTGTCGAGCCCACGAGCTCCGTCTGGAGCGGCGTGACTGCGACGTGTGCGCGATATTCGGAGCCCGGGTCCCACAGCGGATTGTTCCGGCGCAGGGAGGGCCACACGCTCTGCAATTCCATGCGCGCCTGCGCGAGCGTCGCATTGCGCGCAAGCCGACCGACCATTCGTCTGCCGCCGATGCCCCAGATCAATCCGAGATTGTTGGGATTGACGACCAGCGGCTCCCAGTACTCGATATCGTTGCTCGGATAGTGGAACGATGGCGGCATGACACCAACGATGGTGAACGGCAGTCCCTCGATCGAGATTTTCCGTCCAGCGACGGTCGAGGCGTCCCCGAACTCGCGCTTCCACAGACCGTCGCTGATCAGCACGACGTTGTCCTTGCCATACTCG
>DASXQD010000132.1:0-9715 GCA_036493195.1 Gemmatimonadaceae bacterium
CTCGACCGATATCCGGAATGCCGTGTACCGTCTGGGCGCGAGCTCCGGTGGCAGAGATCAGGATGAGGATGCCCAGTGCAGCGATCGATGCGAGATGGCGAGCAACCCGGCTCATGACACGCCTCCTGAGGAGATCAGAAATCAAAGTCGAGCGCGAACAACAAGCTGCTCGTCCAGATGTTGATGGTCGAAGGATCCGATGGGAGCTGCCCGGGACTGACGGTCTTGACCAACGAGTACTCGCCGTGCACCGCGAGTCCTGCTCTGCTGTACATGAACGGGTACCAGCGCGTGCCGAACGTATACGCATCGACGTTGCCCAGTGTACCGGGCGTGTCGCTGAACGCCTGCTGCGACATGCGCACGGCCTCGACTCGCTGCAGGAGCACGAGTTGCTGATTGATGTAGAAGTGGGTCTCGAGAAAGCCGGCGTTCCACGAGGCATCGCGCGCCCCGTCGAGGAGCGGCGAATTGTTCGGCGTGTCCGATGCGAGATACGCGTTGTCGTTGCCGTGCATGTAGAGCGGAAGGAACTCGAGCTTGTGAAGGAAGAAGTCGCCGTTGACGCCGGCTCGATAGAACATCTTCCGATTGGTTCCCGTGCCCGGTATCTCCTCGCCCCCGCTCGTCTGGAAACTCGTGGGCCGCTGCCCGAGAAATGCGAAGCCGCCAATGCGCTCGACACCCATCTTCCCGCCATCGAAGGCCTGGCTCAAGTTCACGTTCCCGTCGTAGGAGCTGAAGTTCTCCCCTCCCGGCTCACCATCCGTGGAGGTCAGCACGGCCGCGCTGTATCGCGTGTAGCTATTGAGGGAATGTCCCGAGAGCTCTGCTCCGATCTGGTTATCGCCCAGGCCGAAATCGACGGAGCTTCCCGGAGCGTTGAAATGGTAGGATTGGTAGCTCCCGCCATTGTCCGAGAGGAAGAGAAAGCGTTTTTCCGAGACGAGATTATCCAGCTCGAACTTTCCAACCTTCAGGTTCAGCCAGGGGCTGCCACCCAGATTATCGAAGCGCACATGCATTGCTTCAAAGCCGAAGGATCCTTCGTTGTCCGAAGACAGGAGCAGGACGAAGGACACGTTCTTCCACAGCGTGCCCGCAGACCACAGATCGATGCCGGACAGATCGAAGCCATGCGATGTGATGGTGCGCGCCGACTGCCCGCTCGTCGCATCGCCGGGCACCGCGTCCACGAGCTGCTTGGTGCCGCGCTCCACGTGGAACTGCGGCGTGGCCCGGAGCGTGATCGGGATGTACGAGTTGTTCTGCGCGATCGGCGAGTCCTTCTCGTTCCGAATCTGGTAGCCGTTGTCGCGGAACTGCTGCCCGAAGCTGTTCAGCTCGGGCCACACGGTGTGGCAGGCGGAGCATCTGAGGCCGTACTTGCGCGCGAACGCGGGGATCATCTTCACATGCTTGATCGCGTAGTTCGCCGCACTGGCGGGCTCGCCGTTCTCGATCGACGCCATGTACGTGCGGTAGGCGTTGCTGGTGTTACGGACGGCGGGTGCGGACGAGTGGCTCGTGGCTGCGGTCGAGTCGCTGTGGCGAGTGACCATTGCGGCCGCGGGTGCGGCCAGCGACACGCTCGCGATGGCGACAAGTGCACAAACCAGCAGTCGCGGTGTGCCGTACGTGTGCTTCGTCGAGCTCATTGTGCCTCCAGTAGACGCGGCGCGTGACGTTCGGTGGAACATCACCGGTGCTCTTCCCGCTTTCGTCGTTGGGAAGACTTCTCCGTTGCTGCGACAGCAGTCCTTCCGTGGCTGCATATAGAAAGCGGGGACGCAGGCGCTCAAGGAAACGCGGCACAATGATTTGTTTATTTATAACTAAATAGCATTTTATTAATAAATAAGCTGCAAGGATCGAAGCGGCGCCGCGCGCGGCGCTCGGGAGGCGTGTGGCACTTCCGCTCGGGAATGCGCGCGGCCACCGGCGCTGGAGCGCCCGAGGGCCGGCGTTATTAGTGGCTGCCTGTTACTAAATAGCGCGCACGCGCGCAGAGAGCCCGTGCACAGCGCCGGAGACGATCCGACGCGTCCGGGGAGTGCGCTACCTGTCCATCTCGCCAGGGGTGACTTCGAGCTCTTGCGTCCAGCGCTTCGCCCCGATCGCGAGCCGCACCGTGAAGATCCCGGTGTGCACGCGCGGTTGCCGCTCCTCGGCAGTTGCCGCGTCGTCGGTGCTTCCCGGTTCGACAGTGGGCCACACGACACGATGCATCCCCGCCGTGGTCGGCAAGGGGCCCGGAGGCGCCTCGTCCCACAGCGGCGAGATCCGCTTGATCCCGTCGGCCCGGGCGCCGGACTCCTCGTTCGTCTTCGGCTTTGCGGGGATCGTCGCCACCACGCCGCCGTGCGCATCGACGATCTCGATCGTCACGGGGCCAGCTACGTCGCGCTTCAACCAATACGAGATGATCGCGCCTTCCACCGGGTTGTCGGCATGCGGCTCGTCCTTCTGCAGCGGAGTGCCGACATCATCCGGCTGGGCGGTTGCGGCGACGGTCGTCGGCTTGAAGAGATGCACATCGTCGTCGGCCTGCACCTCGGTGCGTTGGCGGAGCGGACTGATGTCGTCGATCACCCAGATGCCGCGCCCATGCGTGCCCACGATCAGGTCGTTCTCGTAGATCTCGAAATCGCGCACCGACGTGACCGGAAGATTGAGCTGCAACGGCTGCCACTCGTCACCATCGTTCACCGAAATGAATGCGCCGCGCTCGGTGCCGGCAAACAACGTTCCCGGCATCATTGGATCCTCCTTCACCGTGTGCACGTACAGGCCACGCGGAAGACCATTCGTGATCGGCTGCCAGCTTTTTCCGGAATCGCTCGTACGATAGATGTACGGCTCGAAATCCTGCAGCTGATGCCGATCGACGCTCGCGAACGCGACGTTCACATCGACGTGCGATGCCTCGAGCATCGTCACACGGCTCCAACCCGTCATCGCGGCGGGCGTCACATTGACCCACGTCCGTCCGTCATCCGGCGTGCGCCAGATCGCGCCGTCATCCGTACCCACCCAAATGAGCGGAACCATCAGAGGCGACGGTGCAATCGTGTAGATCACGCCACGCTTGCCATTCCGATCGATGTGCGCCGCCGCCTCCGCATCGAGCGTACGCGGGATGCCGGCATCCGGACGCGTGAGATCCTGGCTGATCTGCTTCCAGCTCTTCGCGCCGTCCGTGCTCTTGTAGAGAAACTGGCTCGCGTAGTACAGCGCGCGCGGATCAGCCCTGGAAAAGACGAGCGGCTGCGTCCAGTCGGCGCGGTCGGTGTCCTTGCCGGCGGCTTTCGGCGCCGTGGTTCCGCGCAGTTGCGTGTTCGTCGCGAGATTCCATCGCTCGCCCGTGCCGCCGAACACGATTCCCGGATGGAGCGGATCTCCCGCCGTGTAACCACTCTCGCCACCCGGCCCGATCGGCTCCCAATCGTGCGTCGAGATCTCCGCGAACTTTCCGCGCGACCGCACCGCGACTGCACCCGAGTCCTGCTGCGCTCCGGTCACCCAGTACGGCGTGCGATAATCGACCGAGATGTGATACATCTGCGCCGTCGGCTGATTGAGCCACGAGCTCCACGTGACCGCCTTCGGATCGCTCGCCTTCGCGTTGCGTGTGATGATCGTACCCTGGTCGCTCGCGACGATCATCGTGTTGGTATCGTCGGGCGAGACCCACGGCTGATGATAGTCGTCCCCGCCAGGCGATCCACGAAGCGTGACCCAGTGCCTGCCGCCGTCGCTCGAGCGCGACACCGACACGTTGCTCACGTAGACGGTGTCCGCATCCCTTGGGTCGACCGCGAGCTTGCAGAAATACCAGCCGCGCCCCCAGAGCGCGAGATCACTCGAGAGCCGCGTCCACGTCGCCCCCGCATCGTCCGATCGAAAAAATCCTCCCTGCCTCGGCCCCGGCTTGTCGGCTATGCCGCCAGCAACCGGCGAGTTCGCCGAGCCGGGCGGTGCGCTCTCGGCCAGGAGGCAATCCACCACCGCGTACATTCGACGCGGGTTGCTCGCGGCGATCGCGATTCCCGTGCGGCCGATCCCTTCCTTCGGCAATCCGGCAGTGAGCTGCGTCCACGTCGTGCCGCCATCCGTCGACTTGTAGATGCCGCCACCCGGTCCGTTCGTGGGCGAATACGTGAACCACGGCGGGCGACGCGTATTCCACAGCCCCGCGTACACGTTCTGCGAATTCGTCGGATCGATCGCCACCTCGACGGCGCCGACATCGGGACCCTTGAACAGCACCTTCTGCCAGCTCTTGCCTCCGTCGCGCGAGCGATACACGCCGCGCTCTTCGTTCGACGCGTAGAGATGCCCGATTGCCGCGACGAATACGATGTCGGGATTGCGCGGGTCCACCGCAATCTTGCCGATGTGCTGGGTACCTTCGAGACCGATGTGAGTCCAGCTCTTTCCTGCATCCGTCGACTTGTACATGCCATTGCCGAAACCCGCCGAGTCGCGAAGAGTGTACTCTCCACTGCCCACGTAGACGACGTCGGGTGCGGACGGCGCGACGGCGATCGCCCCGATCGATGCCACCGGCTGCGAATCGAACACGGGCTCCCACACGCGGCCGGCGTCGATCGACTTCCAGACGCCGCCGTTGACGGCGCCGAAGTAAAATTCGTTCGGTCGTCCCGGGACGCCCGTTGCGGCGGCAACTCGCCCTCCGCGAAACGGACCGAGTGTGCGCCACCGAAAGCCGGAGAGCAGATTGGCGGGCAACGCCGCGACGGGCCGATGCGCGGCACTCATCATCTCCGCGAACTGCCGGCGCGCAGGAGCAGCGAGACCGATGAAGGGCGATCCGAGCACCGAGAACATCCATCCGATCTGCCCGCCGCGCAGCAGGAAATCGCGACGCGTCAGGGCGGAATCGCTCCGCGCCTCAACAGACTTGAGATCGGTCACCGTCCAACCCTCCTCATGCTCGAAGCCGACGAATGTGTGCATCAACTTAACGTTCGTACGCCAGGAGCGCCCGCGGTCATCGGTGCAACAGGTGCTTTCGTCCCCTCGAGCTCCGGACCCGCTAAATTTCCCGTCGAGACTCGCCTCATCCGCAGGAGCGGTCGCACGTGGACAACACCTTCAGCCGTCTCGAGAGCGCGCTCGCCGGGCGCTATCGCATCGAGCGAGAGATCGGCCGCGGCGGCATGGCGACGGTCTACCTCGCCGATGATGTGAAGCACCATCGACATGTCGCGCTGAAGGTCCTGCATTCGGAGCTCGCCTCGACCATCGGGCCCGATCGATTTCTGCGCGAGGTCGACGTCGTGTCGAGCCTGAATCATCCGCGCATCCTGCCGCTCTACGATTCCGGCGACGCGAATGGCTTCCTGTTTTTCGTCATGCCCTACGTCCAGGGCGAATCGCTTCGCGTCACAATGGATCGCGAGAAGCAGCTCCGCCTCGAGGACGCACTCACGGTCGTGCGGCAGGTCGCCTCCGCGCTCGGCTTCGCCCACGCGCGCGGCATCGTCCATCGTGATGTGAAACCCGAGAACATCATGCTTCACGAGGGCGAAGCGATGGTCGCGGACTTCGGAATCGCGCTCGTCCTGACCGCAGCGAACGATCGAATCACGGAACGGGGCTACGTAGTGGGAACGCCCGCCTACATGAGTCCGGAGCAGTCGCTCAGTGAGTCCGACGTCGACGCACGCAGCGACATCTACAGCCTGGCATGCGTGCTCTACGAGATGCTCGCGGGCGAGCCTCCGTACACGGCGCCGAATGCGCAGGCGCTGCTCGCGAAGCGTCTCGTCGATCCCGTGCCCTCCGTGCGACGCGTGCGTGCAGCGGTGCCCGCAAACGTCGACCAGGCACTCGTGAAAGCGCTGGCGAAAACTCCCGCCGATCGTTTCGTCTCGGTCAGCGCCTTCGCCGATGCCCTCTCCGCGCCGGCGGTTCCGCAGACCGGAGTCATCGCGGTGTTGCCGTTCGTGAACCTCAGCACCGATCCCGAGAACGAGTATTTCGCGGATGGAATTACCGAGGACGTGATCGCCCATCTGTCGAAGATGCGCGCGCTCAGGGTGATTTCCCGCACGTCGGTCATGCCGTTCAAGAAATCCGCCGAGAGCCTGAAGCAGATCGGGGCGAAGCTGGGCGCGACCACGCTCGTCGAGGGAAGCGTGCGCCGGAGCGGAGATCGCGTGCGCGTCGTCGCACAGCTCATCGACGCCGAGTCGGATCAGTATCTCTGGTCCGACACCTACGATCGGCGACTCACGGACATCTTCGAGATACAGACGGATGTCGCGTTGCAGATCGCCGCCGCTCTCAAGGCCGAGCTCACCGTCGATGAGCATGCGCGCCTGCGGAAGGAGCCGACGGTCGACGTCGAGGCGTACAAGCTGTTTCTCCAAGGCAGGCATTGGTACGTTCTGTACACGACGGAGGCGATGCGGCAGGCAATCTCGTACTTCGAGCGCGCCATCGCGATCGACCCGAGCTACGCGCTCGCGTACGCCAACATGGCGATTGCCTACACCGAGATCGCAGAGATCGGCGCCGTTCCGCCGAGCGAAGCATTTCCGCGAGCGCGCGAGGCGGCCACAAAGGCGCTCGAGCTCGACCCAATGCTCGCGGAAGCGCACAGCACCGTCGCGTATCTCAAGCTGTGCGACTTCGATTGGGCGGGCGCGGAGCGTGGGTTCAAGCGAGCGCTCGAGCTCAATCCGAACAGCGCCGACACGTACGACCTTTACGGTCGTCTCTGTTCCGCGCAACGTCGATTCGACGAAGCGATCGCGCTGTTGCGTCGCGCGCAGGAAATGGATCCGCTCGCGCACAGGCTCGATGTAGCGACCACGCTCCTCCGCGCCGGGCGCTACACCGAGGCGGCGATTCGCGCCGAAAGCGCGCTGGCGTTCGAGCCCGAGCTCGATCGCGCCCACGCCACGCTCGGCTGGGCGCTGCTCAAGAACGGAAATCCCGACGCGGGTCTCGCAGCGCTCGAGCGCGCGGTTGCACTCTCGCCGGGCACGACGCAGTGGATCGCGCAGCTCGGACTCGCGTACGGACTCACGGGCCACACCGACAAGGCGCGCGAGATCCTGCGGCAGCTCGAGAGCGAGGCGGCGCACGGCTACGTCTCGCCGTATCAGCTGGTGTTCGTCTACACCGGCCTGGGCGAGTACGACCGCGCGCTCGATCTGCTCGAGCACTCGGTGCAGGAGCACGCGGGCGCGGCGTACGGCATCAACGGCTCGTTTCTCCTCGCACCGCTGCAGTCGCATCCGAGATTTCGGGCGCTGCTCAGGAGGATGAATCTGGCCTGAGCGATGCCGGGTGCGACGACGCAGGCGGCGTGAGAAGAAGACGAGGTTCAGCGCGTTACTGGAGAACCCGCGCAGTGCGCGCGCTGAACTTCGACCGGAGAGATCGCCATGCGTCGGCTCGTCATCATTCTCGTGTGCCTGGTCGCCTGCAGCGCACCCACGACTTCCGATGGGCCACGGGCGTCAGTTCGCGTCAGCCCGCGCACCGCGACCATCAATGTGGGCGGGTCGCAGCAGCTCAGCGCAGCAACGCTCAATGCTGCCGGCGACTCGACCGGCCTTGCAACCGTCACGTGGTCGTCGTCCACATCGTCCGTCGCGTCGGTGTCGAGCGACGGCATTGCGACCGGGCTCGTTCCCGGCGTGACCATGGTCGTCGCGACGACCAGCGACGGTCCGCAGGACTCCGCACAGATCACCGTCGTTGCGCAGGCGTGCAACGACATCGCGCACACGACGCATCTCCAGGGAACCGCCACGTTCACGTACACGTATTCCACCCTGCTCAATAGCGTGCAGTACGGCGGCAACGACAGCTCCACCATGACGTTCACGGCGAATGCGCTGGGAGGTGGCCAGAGTGGCCATCTTCTGTGGATCGGCTCCTCGACCGGCACTGGCGCCGAGCACGAAACCAGGACGGATCACGTGAGCGGGGACGTGAGGACGCTCATCGGAAGCGGCGCGCTCGTCGTTTCCGATATCAATCTCTCACACGTGATCATCGCGGTCGATCTCTCGACGTGCGCGTACACTCTGGAAGGGAATCCATACATTGATCTCGTGGAGAGCCCCGATCCGGGCGACCTCGGGCCGTCATGGATCGGCTGGTTCCGCACGGCGCCGACGCCGCTTGGCTCGGGCAGCCACTCGGCATCGCTCGCGACGCATTCCGTCGACTGGCTGGGACCGAACTACGCCGGAGCCTCGGGCTGGTACGTACCGCTCGGCTTCTCGAGCGACTACTTCTCCGACGGTGCACCGGACGATGGCTCGCTCGGCGCTGCGACCATCAGCTATTCGGTCACGAGCGCGCCGTGAGATTCGTGACGAGAAGATGAACCCGGCCTGAGGCGGGTCCTGAGCACTTGACTCCGCGGGTGCGCCGCGAAATCCACTCGAGAATGAGCGCAAGGCAGATCGCGCTCGGTGGCGCCCGGGAATCGATACTTTTATAGCTATACAAGTACTTGATGGCGCTCGAGTTCGGCGACAAGCTTCACGCATGTCCAACCGACTGTACGAGACGACTGCCTCCTCCGTAGAATCGCGGGCCCTGGTGTTCAAGGCCATTGGAGACCCGACGCGGGTTCGCATCATCGAGCTCCTGCGCGCCCAGAGCGAGGAGATCACCGGAACCGAGATCGCGGAGCACGTCGGGGTGAGCCTTGCCCTGCTCTGCCATCACTCGAGCGTGCTCGTCGAGGCCGGGCTTGTTCACAAGCGGAAGGAGGGACAAACCTCCTACTGGGCGCTGAATCGTGAGGCGCTGGCCTCCGCGCTCGGATCACTGGCTGAACCGGAGCCCGTGCGCGCCTAGAGCAGCGCGCTCGCTACTCATTGATTCAGACGTTTCAGCGGAGCACGCGTATTGCATTGTCTCGTACCAAACATCCCCATCGAGGCATCAATGCACCGCCACAACGTCGTTTCTCTTGCCGCGATCGCGACCGTCGTCGCTGTCGCCGCATGCAATCCCTTTCACAAGAACGCGAACCAGATCACTGTGCAGGACATTCCCGTCGGCGAGCGCTGGAACGCCACGCTCGCGACGCCGTCCGGACTTCAGGGCGCCGTGCAGGTGCACGGCACCGGCTATCTCGCACGCGATCCGAACGGCTCGAAGGCCGTGATTCATCTCTCGAACGCGACTCCCGGCGGCGTGCATCCCTGGTCCATTCGCACGGGACTCTGCGGCAGCGAGAATCCGGTGTTCGGTGATGCGTCGGCCTATCCGAATCTCAAAGTCGACAAGGACGGAACGGCGCAGACCAGCGCAAATCTCTCCGCGCCTTTCCCGACCAGCGGCGACTACTCACTCGAGGTGCGCGCATCGCCCACGAACATGGGCACCGTCATCGCGTGCGGGAATCTCGCACCGCCAACGCAGTGATCCAGGGTGACTTCCACACTTGCGCGTGGTGACGACACATCGCACATTGCGCGAATGACCACGCGCGCCACGAGCTACCTCGCGTACTTTACCAGCTTCTGGGGATATTCCCCCGGGAGCCGGTAGCTCGTACCCAGCGGTCGTCAAGCGACCAGGCGGTGCGTTACCTCGGCTCCCGGAGAAATCCGGGAGCCTTCTTGTTTTGAGGCCCCAATGATCATCGTGACGAAATCGAACGTCTCCGAAACCGAGCTCGATAACATCCGCCAGCGCGTCGAGTCGCTCGGGC
>DASXQD010000133.1:0-4653 GCA_036493195.1 Gemmatimonadaceae bacterium
GCGTGGGCGACGATGAAATCCTTGCCGCCGGTTTCGCCGACGATGCGCGGATAGGTGCGATAGCTGTTCGTGTTCGCGCCGATCTGCTTCCACATCAGATTGAACACCGTCGTGCTGCCCGTGAAATGCAGCCCGGCGAAATCGCGGTGCGAGAGCGCCGCATTCGAGATCGCGACCGGATCGCCCGGAAGGAAGTTGATCACGCCGGGTGGCAGACCAGCCTCGGTGAGGATCTGCATCACGTAGTGCGCGCTCAGCATCGCCGTCATCGACGGCTTCCAGAGCACGGTGTTCCCCATCAGCGCCGGCGCGGTGGGCAAATTGCCGCCGATCGCGGTGAAGTTGAACGGCGTCACCGCGTAGATGAATCCCTCGAGCGGGCGGTAGTCCGTCTGGTTCCAGATGCCGCGATCGCTGATCGGCTGATCGGCGTAGAGATTCTCCGCGAAGTGCACGTTGAAGCGCCAGAAGTCGGCGAGCTCGCACGCGGCATCGACCTCGGCCTGGAATGCCGTTTTCGATTGACCGAGCATCGTGGCCGCGTTGAGCGTCGCACGCCAGCGGGTGGAGAGCAGCTCGGCGGCGCGCAGAAACACGCCGGCACGCTCCTCGAAGGGCCAGTTGCCCCAGTCCGCCCGCGCGCGCTCGGAGGCCTTGATCGCCTGCGCGACATGCTCGGTGGTAGCGGCGTGCCAGGTGCCGAGCACGTGCTGGTGCGCGTGCGGCATCACGATCTGCGCGGTGTCGCCGGTGCGGATCTCGCGGCCATCGACGACGATCGGGATGTCCGCCTGCTCGGCCGACATCGAGGCGAGGCGTGCCTTGAGCTCGGCGCGCTCAGGCGTGCCGGGCGCATAGCCGCGAACGGGCTCGTTCACCGGCGGCGGAGTACGACGGGCGCCGTTGAACCCTACTATGGATCCCCTGGCGCCCCCGGCGCCCGGGGTCCGCCCTTCCGGTTTCTCGGCCGCCGGAAACGTTACGGTGATCACCGGCGCGGCTGGCGCGTCGGGAGTGGCGGGGGATTTCGTGGCGACAGGCATGACGACGAATCGCTATTCTAGAGAGACTGGAAAAGTTGCAAGGCGCACGCCGTCACACGCAAGCTCTCTTACCCTACGAACACATGACGCTACTGCTCGGCGCACACACGATCAACAACGGCGGGATCGACATGGCGGCCCTGCGCGCCGGCAACGCCGACATGAGCGCACTGCAGATCTTCACGACCATTCCGAAGTATTACGGCGACAAGCAGTCGATTCGGCCGGAGCGCGTCGAACGGTTCAAGGATGCGCTCACGAAAGCCGGGATCGCGCCGGAGAACGTGGTCGTGCACTCGGCGTACGTGCTCAACACGGCGTCCAACGACGAGGAGAAGTGGATCCGTGCGCGCGACGGGCTGGCGAAGGAGCTCGAGCGGTCGAGCGCGCTCGGTGTGGGGCAGATCTGTTTTCATCCGGGCGCCGCGACGGGCGGTGATCGCGCATCGGCGGCGAAGCGCGTGGCCAAGGCGATCACGCACGCGCTCGAGACGGTGAAGGGGAACACGCGCGTGTTGATCGAGAACACCGCGGGCGCGGGACTCACGATGGGGCGCACGCCGGAGGAGATCGGGATGATGCTCGAGGATGTGCCTCGCTCGCTGCGCGAGCGCACGGGCTTCGGGCTCGACACGTGTCATCTCTACGCAGCCGGGCACGACATTACCGTCTCGCGCGCGGCCTTCACGAAGATCCTCGATGAGTTCGAGGAAGCGGCGGGTGCGCCGCCGTCCTTCTTCCATCTGAACGACAGCGAGGGCGCGCTCGGCTCCAACAAGGATCGGCACGTCCTCATCGGCGACGGCGCGATCGGGAAGGAGCCCTTCGGCTGGCTGCTCGCGGACAAGCGCGCGAAGAAGGTGCCGCTGATTCTCGAGACGCCGCAGGCGAACTTCGAGATCGCCGATGACGATCCCACGCCCGATCCATACGATGTGAAGATGATGAAGCTCTTGCGGGGAATGGCGGCGAAGAAGTGATCAGCCCCGCGTGTCCACCGTGATCACGGGGGTCGGTGAGCCGTTCCACCTGAAGCGATACGTCTTCGCTCGCCGCACGTTCATGACGAGCGCCGGCCGGAAGCACGCGACGCACGTCCCGCCGGCGCGGCGTACGCTGGGATAGATGACGCCGAGCGATCCGGCATCCAGCAGGCGTGCGGCGAGTGTCTGGGAGGCGATGTAGCTCTCCGGATCGAGATACGGCGCGAATGCCGCGCGGCCGCGAAGGTCGTGGAGCTCGCAGCTGAAGTCCGCGAGGTAATCGTCGAAGGTCACCTCGTCGTCGAAGCGGCCGATCTCCTCGAGATCGAGTGTCTTGTGAAAGGCGACTTCGGCCTGCGCGGTTCTGATCTCGAACGCCGCGTACCACGCGCCACGGTCGGGGCTGTTGAAGCGGCTGCCGAGTGGATGCGCGTGGGCGAAGGAGGCGTTGACGGTGCGGTAGTACGGCACGCCGAAAAGCAGCTCGTGCACGCGGATATTGGGGAGCAGGTCGTTCTCCGCCAGCAGCCGGTCGTTCGTGGCGTTGTCGAGATCGTACAGGTCGGCGAGCTCGGCGTCGCTGCCCACGAGGCGCGCGAGCACGGTACGCCCCCCATCGCGGTGTTGCGACGGGATCAGCCGATGCGTGTCGTTGCGGCGAACGAGCGTCGTAGGAAGAACCGCGGTCACATCCCGCCACGGCGCGAGTCGAGCAGTCGCCGCACCGTCTGCATTGCGGTCACGCCGCCCCTCAGCATGTAGGCCAGCGGCGTGCTGCCGCCGAAGATGCGATTGGCATTCGGCAGCCGCACCCATTGGTCCGCGAGCGCGCTGCCGTGGAGAATGTTGAGCGCCTTGAAGATGCCGACCAGATACGAGATGCGAAGGAGCTTGTCGGCCTCGAGGACGCGCTCGGCAGGCTGCCTTTTCATTTCGTAGTACGGTCCGTTGGTGACGCCACCGAGGAGCGTGCGCGCATCCTCGTCGCGCACATTCCAATGCTCGACAAGGTTGAAGAACGCCTTGAGCGCAGAGGGACTCAGCCGTTCGCGTGCGGCGACCGACGTGAGGTCGACCAGCGGGGAGGGCTCGTAACGAGTGGTGGGATAGGCGCGCGTGGCCAACGT
Organism: Gemmatimonadaceae bacterium; assembly: GCA_036493195.1. GTDB lineage: Bacteria > Gemmatimonadota > Gemmatimonadetes > Gemmatimonadales > Gemmatimonadaceae > FEN-1250. The sequence continues at coordinate 3,154 of DASXQD010000133.1, forward strand.
GATACCTCCTGTTCAGGAGAACAATAACTCCGGTTCAGGAGCGCGGGCAATACCCGGTCAGTTCGCTGCTTTCGCGCATGATTTTCGCACAAGCGCAAGGGAAAACTTGTTCTGCAAGGCATTGCGTCGCGTCAGTGTACGTCAGCGCACGCAGGACGACGCGTGCCCGGCATCAACACTCGAGGAGGACGAACGTGAAAAGGACATGCGTCATCGGCATGGCGGCGCTCGCTGTACTGCTCGGTGCCTGCAGCGATGACAACGGCACCAATGCGCCCGCAACCCTGCCGAGGGTCTCGAACCTCGCCGCTGCGAGCAATCCGAACAACGTACTCTCTGCGATCGTGACGCTCGACCCGACCAACGTAGATTCGGCGCGCGTCGTGTACTGGACCGGCAGCGAGGCGCAGCAGTTCACGCCGTACGTCAGCGACTCGGGGACGAGACGGCAGGTCGTGCTCGGATTGCGCCCCGGTACGCAGTACAATTTCGCCGTGGAAGCGGCGAACAGTCGTGCCCAGCGTACATCGGACACCGTCACCTTCACGACCGATTCGCTGCCGACGTTCCTGGCCGCGTCATCGTTCGCGGGCGCGACTCCCTCCAGTGGCGGCTATATCCTCACCTCGATCTTCGACGGCACCTCGGCGCACATCGTGGCATTCGATTCAGCGGGGCGGTTGGCGTGGTACCGATCCTTTCCGGGAGCGATTCCCAGCGAAGAGGTCAAGCAGCAGACGAACGGCGACATCACCGCCGTGCTGACCACATCGCATGGCGGTGAGCCAGTGCCGGGACAAGCGGTGGCAATCGCTCCGGACGGAACGCTTCTGCGCACGTACACGCCGCCCGACTCGTCGTACATGGATGGACACGAGTTCTGGGAGCTCACGGATTCGCAGGGCGCATATGCCGGCGCACTCTTCCTGGCATACACGGCGCGACATCTCGACGAATCCGCGCACGGGGGCTCGGCGGACTCGCTCGTCACTGGGCATCAGCTCATCAGGCAGGATGCGAGCGGCAACAAGTCCGTGGTGTTCAATGCCTGGGACCACTTCGCGCTCACCGACAACGTGGAGCCAACCACTGGGCAGCTCGACTTCGATCATCCGAATGCTGTCTCGATCGCACCGGACGGCAACTACATCGTCTCGTGGCGCAATCTCGATGTGATCACGAAGATCGATGCATCAACCGGCGCGCTCATCTGGACACTCGCCAGCTCCTTCGCAACGCTCCCGAGCGACTTTTCGATCAACGGCGATCCGCTGAACGGATTCAGCGCGCAGCACAGCGTTCGCAGTCTCGACAACGGGAACCTGCTCGTCTTCGACAATGGAACGCGGCACGCCACGCAGGTGAGCCGTGCGGTCGAGTACCAGTTGGACACGGGCGCGCATACGGCGACGATGGTGTACTCCTTCACCCACGCACCGCCGCTCTACACGTCGTTCACCGGCTCTGTTCAGCGCCTGGCGAACGGAAACACGTTCATCG
>DASXQD010000134.1:0-23937 GCA_036493195.1 Gemmatimonadaceae bacterium
CGGCGCCGAGATGAGCGCCTCCACGAGCGCCTCCACCCAGTCGTCCTCGGCGCGCGTGAAGATCGCCATGTACTGCTCGTAATTCTCGCGACGGCGCGGCAGCAGCTCGACGATGCACTTGAGCACTCGTGGAACGCACAGACGACGGATGCCGAGCGCGTACTGACGCTTCGACATCTTGTCCTCGATTCCACCCTCCCGCTTGACGAGGCCGAAGAAGACATCGGCGACGATGTCGATGCGATCCTTCGCCGACGAGTCGGTGGCGAGCTTCACGAGTATCTCGAGGTGCTCAGCCACCACGGTCGCTTCCTGCGCATGATCGAGATGCTCGAACAGGCGCACCATCGAGCCTTTCGGCGTCGACGAGGTTGCGAATGCCGAGAACATTGCCTCAGGATCCTGCTCGCGCACGATGTCCTCGGCCGCGAGCTCCTCGCCATCGCCCACTTCGGCGCCGCCTGCCTGCACTGCTTCGAACTGCTCGGCCGCCGGCATGAACATGGTCATGCTGTCGTGCACGAAGCCCGTGCTGAAATTGCCGATCTTCGAGTTCGCGAGCGCCTCCGAGGACGCCTGGGTCGCCATCGGTGCATCCACCTTGATCGTGATCGTCTGCGCATCGAGCGCGCGCACGAGCGAGAGCGCAATCTCGCCGCCATTGCCGGGCGATGCCGCGACTGACAGCATCTTCGCCGCGAGCAGCAGGTCCACGGGTGACGCATTCTGCTGGAACTCGATCTCGACGATGGAATGGCCGATCAGCTGCGCCAGGAGATCTTCCACGCCTTCGAAGCGCGAAGGAACGACTTCGGCGTTCACGGAGATGAGCTGCATGTCGTGAAGCACGAGCTTCACGGGGCCCTGCTCCGACACGGTCACCAGTGAGTGCAGCGAGGCGAGCTGCTTCTCGAAGGCATTCCCTTCGACGAGCAGCATCTGGACGAGGCGAGCGAAGTGACGGGCGAAGGTCAGAGCGTATGACATCGATGCCTGAACCGAGCCTCCTCAATCGTGGGACGAGCGTGTTTCGAGGGAGATTCTCCCGATATGCGACACATGACCACCAGCTATCGTAACATTATGATCGCACGCGTCTTGCGCGAATCCGAGGTCGTGCGTGATGACCGCCGCGGCGCCTCGGGAACGTTGCAGCTCGAGCGCTGCGCGAATGAACGCGCGCCCTTCCGCATCCTGCCCCGCGGTGGGCTCGTCGAGCATCAGGAACCGCGGGCGCGAGGCGAGCGCGGATGCAATTGCCAGCCGACGCTGCAATTGCGGGGCGAGATCGCCCGGATGCTCGTTCTCGCGCGCGTCCAGGCCGACTATCGTGAGCGCCTCTCTCGCGTGCGCGAGCGCCGACGAGCGCGACACGCCAAGCGTGCGCGGCCCGAACATCGTTTCTTCGAGCACCGTGCGCGAGAAGAGCTGGCGGCGTGGATCCTGGAACACGAGGCCGATCAGGCGTGCTCGCTCGTGCACGGGCATCGCGGTGACATCCACCTGTCCCACCCGTATGAAGCCGGTGCGTGCCTCAACGAGCCCCATGATCGTTCGGGCAAGAGTGCTCTTCCCCGCCCCATTCCTGCCGATCCACGCCACGATCTCGCCCATTCCGACCTCGAGCGAGAGATCGCGCAGCACTGTTCGATCGCCGTAGCCGGCGCTCAGCCGATCGATACCGAGCAGCGGACCGTGCTCCGGCTGCGCGTGCCGCGGCATGACATCGTACGCGGCGCGAAGAGATCCAAGCCGCGCGTCGAGCGGCGGCGTGCGCCCGAGCACGTCGCGCGGCGCGCCCGTCGCGAGCACGGTGCCGTCGGCGAGGACGATCACGCGGTCCGCGAGCGATGCGAGCAGCTCGAGATTCTGCTCGACGATGAGCACGGCCACGCCCCGGTCGCGTAAGGCGCGCACTGCATCTGCGAACTGCGCTGCGGCTTCGGGATCGAGCTGCGCGGTCGGCTCGTCGAGTACGAGCAGCGGTGCGTCGAGCGCGAGCGCGGAGGCGAGCGCCACGCGCTGCAGCTCACCGCCCGACAGCTCGCGCGGAATGCGCTGCGCGAGCGCCACCGCACTCGCCTTCGCGAGCGCATCGTCCACGCGAGCACGAACCGTGGATGAGTCGAGTGACTGATTCTCGGGGCCGACCGCAACTTCCTCCTCCACCGTTTCGCCGAGCTCCGTCAGCTGCGTCGACGGATTCGCAAAGACGAACGCCGCGGGCGGGCGGCCACCAAGCGGATGAACGATGCTCGCATCGATCGTTGCGGGCACCGACCGGCCGAGCAGCCCTGCCGCGGCCAGTGCGAGCGTGCTCTTTCCGGCGCCGACGTGTCCCGCAATTCCAACGATCTCGCCGCGCGCTACGTCGAGCGACACATCGCGCAGCGCCGCACGGCCGTCGTAGGCAATCGTGCGCACCCGCATCGAGAGCGCGAGCGGCGCTGCGCTCACGCGATGATGGTGAGCGACCGCGCGAACTCCCAGAGCCGCCACGCGATGACAAGGGCGAGCGCAGCCCAGATGACACGGCGCGCCCACCGCTCGGAAACGGGATCGGCGATCGGGGCGAGTGCCGAGCGCGTTGCGCGCGGATCGAACGCGCGCGCATCGAGCGCGAGCGCGCGCTCCTCGGATTCGGTCACGAGCCCGACGATCAGTGGCCCGGCCAGCGCCGGAAGCGCACGCAGCCGCCCGCGCACACCCGTGCCCTTCCCCACTGCGACGCCGCGGCAGCGCTGCGCATCGATCACATCCTCGGCGCGCCGGCGCGCATCGGGCACCGCCTCGAGCGATGCAATCACGAGATACGCGGCCCACGCGGGAAGTCCGTGCGCCGCGAGCGCGCGCGTGAGTCGGCGCGGCGCGACGCCGACCACAATGACGCCGAGCGCCGCGATGGCCGCGCCGAGCCGCAGCGAGATGGCGAGCGCGTCGAGCACGGATGCTCTGGACGGAATCCATTGCCAGTGTGTGCCGGCTGCATCGGGAAAGGCGACCGCGAGCAGCACGAGCAGGACAAAGGTCGGAAGCACGACGAGCATCGTGAGCGCGGTGACCTTGCCGCCGATACCGCTCGCCGCTGCCACGAGCAGTGCGATCGCGAGCACGAGCACAGGCGCCAAGGGCTGCGGACCCGCGAAGGCCGCGAGCACCAACGCCACCCCGGCCGCGAGCGGCGTGAGTGGATTCCAGCGATCGAGGGCGCTCGTCATGCGATCGTCATGCGATTCGCGCGCGAGTGCTTCGAAAGCGCGCGCTGAGTCTGCGCGGCAGGCGCTCGAGCACGAGATAGACGAGCACGCACGAGAGCGGTTTGTCGAGTGCATCCGTCACGATCGCTGCGATTTTGGCAGCACTGTCCACGCTCACGCCGAGCGTCGCGCGAATGGCGATCGTCAGGATTCCGGTGCCGCTCGCGGTGAGTCCGCCCATGAGCGCGATCACGATCACCGCAGACGCCAGCGCGGCCGCAAGTCCGATCACGAGCCCCGCGGCAACGGCGCCCGCGAGCGACCCGAATGCGCCCATCCGCCCTGCGATGCCCGCCAGCCAGCCAATCACGATCGCAACCGGAATGAACGCAAACAATGCTGGCGAGACGAGCAGCCCGAGCACGCTGTTCGACACAATGCCGGTGATGATGCCGGCCCATGGCCCCGCGAGCACCGCCACGAGGATGGTCCCCACGGAATCGAGGTACACCGGGAGCTTGAGCGCACCGACCACCGCACCGAGCGCGAGGTTGAGCGCGACCGCGCGCGGGATCAGCGCGAGCGCGAGCGTGGGGAGCGGACGGCTGGCAGGAAGGGACACCGGCGGATAACATACTACTCGCAGCGCGCTTCTCACCACACCCACCATCAGGCATGTCTTCCGCATTGCTCCGCCGCGCGGCGTTCGCCAGCGTGGCCGCCGTTCTATTGGGTTGTCATCACGGCGCGCACCGCGCTCTCGAACCGGAGCTCGGCTCCGCGCTTAGCGATACGGCGCGCGTCCGCGCCGACATCGTGTATCTCGCGAGCGATGCGCTCGAGGGCCGCGGCACGGGCACGCCCGGGAACGACAGCGCAGCGGCGTATCTCGCGCGCGAGTACGCGCAGCTCGGTCTCACGAAGATCGAGCGGGCCACGACGTGCCCGGAAATGCGCGCGGGCGTGCGCGAGTGCGCGGTGGGGCGCGCGTCGTACATGCAATACTTCTCCGCGCGTTCCGCGGCCGCGGCGCACGCCGGTCTCCCCGGCGAGCTTCCGACACAGAACGTGATCGCGATGCAGCCCGGCACCGATCCGGCGCTGCGCAGCGAGTACGTCGTGATCGGCGCACACTTCGATCACCTCGGCCGCTCGTCCTTCGACGCGATGGACCCCGAAGCGAAGGACGCCATCCGCCACGGCGCCGACGACAACGCCTCCGGCACGGCCGCGGTGCTCGAGCTCGCGCGTCGCTTCCACGCCGCTCCAGCGCGCCGCTCGATCATCTTCGTGAACTTCAGCGGCGAGGAGCTCGGTGATCTGGGCTCCGAGTATTTCGTCGATCATGCGCCCGTGCCGCTCGACAGTATCGATGCGATGCTCAACTTCGACATGGTCGGCCGGCTCAGAAACGACAAGCTGATCGTGTACGGCGTGACCACGGCAACCGAGATGCGCTCGATCGTCGACAGCGCCAACACTTCGCTCGCGTGCCCCGCGTCATCGCCTGACAGGTGCAACACGCCGCTCGCGATCACCGCGCTCGGCGACGGCTTCGGCCCGTCCGATCACGCCTCGTTCTACGCGAAAAAGATTCCCGTGCTGCAGTTCTTCACGGACATGCACGAGGACTATCACAAGGCCACCGACGTGGCGAGCAAGATCAATGTCCCGGGCGAGGCGCGGGTAATCGAGTTCGCCGAGCGCATCGCGCGCGACATCGCGAATCGTCCCGCGCGGCTGACGTACGAGCGCTCGTCGGAGCCGCCGCCCCGGATGTCCATGGGCACCGGGAACGGCACCTACTTCGGCTCCGTCCCCGACATGAGCACGGCGGATGTGCCGGGCGTGAAGCTCGCGGGCGTGACCGCCGGCAGCCCGGCGGACAAAGCCGGCGTGCAGGCCGGCGACATCATCGTCGAGTTCGGCGGGAAATCCGTGAAGGACATCTACGAATACACCGATGCGATCGGTGCGCACAAACCCGGCGACGTCGTCACCGTCGTCGTCCTGCGCGGGGACAGACGGCTCGCGCTCACCGCCACGCTCGGAAAGCGCGGCTCCTGAAACATTCCTGGAGGCTCATGATGTCTCGTCGTTCGTTCCCGGCTCTGATTGCGGTTGCCACGGTTCTGTCGGCACCTCTTGCCGCGCAGGATTCCACGCTCGCGGCGCCTGGCACCTTCGTCCTTCGCGCCGCGCATCTGATCGACGGCACGGGATCGGCCGAGGTGCAGAACGCGGCGATCATCGTGATCGGCGACAGCATCACGTGGGTGGGCTCCGCCGCGAACGTGAAGGCGCCGTCAGGCGCGCGCACGATCGACTTCGGAGACGCGACACTCCTTCCCGGATTCATCGATGCGCACGTGCATCTCGCGGGCCGCGAGCTGGGCGATCCCCAGGCCGATGAGGCGGCGGTACACGACTACGATCAGTACAGCGCCATCCTCGGCGTCAATCACGCCAAGAGCACGCTCCTCGACGGCTTCACGAGCGTGCGCAACGTGGGCGCGCCGAACTTCGATGACATGGCGCTGCGCAAGGCGATCAACGAGAACCAGATCTGGGGACCGCGCATGGAGAATGCGGGCTACGCCATCGGCATCACCGGCGGTCACTGCGACGACAACGCCTACAAGCCCGGGCTCTTCGACGGCAGCATCAAGACGGGGATCGCCGATGGTCCCGACCAGGTGCGCGCCGCCGTGCGCTACATGGTCAAGGAGGGCGCGGACGTGATCAAGACATGCGCGACCGGCGGCGTGCTCTCCGAGGGTGATGCGGTTGGCGCCTCGCAGTACACGTACGAAGAGCTCAAGGCGATGGTGGACGAGGCCACGAAGCTCGGACGCAAGGTGGCCGCGCACGCGCACGGCACCGAGGGAATCAAGACCGCCGTGCGCGCCGGCGTGAGCTCGATCGAGCACGGCTCGTTTCTCGACGAGGAGGGCGCAAAGATGATGGCGGCCAAGGGAACATATCTGGTGCCGACGCTGAGCGCTGGCGAGGCCGTGGAGAAGGCCGCGAACAACGGAGTGCTGAAGGGACTCAGACGCCAAAAGGCGCTCGAGGCGGCCAAGGCGATGCGGAATACCGTCAGGATCGCAAAGGCGGCGGGGGTGAAGATCGCGCTCGGCACGGATGCCGCCGTCGGCAAGCACGGTACGAATGCGCACGAGTTCACGCTCATGACCACGTGGGGCGGCCTCACGCCCATGGAGTCGATCGTGGCCGGCACGTCCAGCGCCGCCAAGCTGCTCGGCTGGGACGAGCACGTGGGATCGCTCACCGCGGGCAAGTGGGCGGACATCGTTGCCGTGCCGGGCGATCCGCTCAAGGACATCACGCACATGGAGCACGCGATGTTCGTGATGAAAGGCGGGGCGATCTACAAGACGCCGGCGGTGGCGTTGCACCCGTAGTCGAAGCGCGCATGGAGTTGTATCACACCGCTTACGGACCGGAAGACGCGCCACGGCTGCTCGTTCTGCACGGCGGTCCGGGTGCGTCGCACGACTATCTGCTGCCGCAGATGCTCGAGCTTGCGAATGCCTACCGGCTGATCTTCTACGACCAGCGCGGCGGGGGACGATCCAGAGCGGAGGATCGCACCCCCATCACCTGGCAGACGCACGTCGAGGATCTCGCGTCGCTCGTGCGCGAGCTCTCGCTCGAGCCACTCACCCTCGTCGGGTATTCGTGGGGCGGGCTGCTCGCGCTGCTGTACTCCATTGCGGTGGCGGGGGGCTTCCGCGACCGCGGAATCGAGCTCTCCGCCGTAGTCGAGAAAGCTCCCCGCCCCGCGCGCCTGGTGCTCATGTGCCCTGCGCCCGCGACGACCCGGTTTCGCGCGCAGTTCAGCGAGGAGCTTGCGCGCCGTCAGCGCGCCCCGTGGATCCAGGAGGAGCGCGCAGCGGTCGCCGCGTCGGGACTCCGCGAGCGCGATCCCGCCGCGTACGCAAAGCGCATCTTCGAGATCGGCGTCGCCGGCTACTTCGCCGATCCTGCCCGCGCGCGCGAGCTCACTCCCTTTCGGGTGGTCGGACGGGTGCAGCAGTCCGTGTGGGAGAGCCTCGCGGGCTACGATCTCACCCAGCAACTGCCGCTCATCGAGGCGCCCACGCTCGTGCTGCACGGCGCGCACGACGCAATTCCACTCGCCTCATCGGAGCTGATCGCATCGTCGGTGCCACACGGAGAGCTGGTGGTGCTCGACGAAAGCGCCCATGTTCCTTACGTTGAAGGGAAGGCGGCGTTCTTTGATGCGGTTCGAGAGTTTCTTCAGCGCACGAGAGCCCAGTCATGATGCCAGCGGGAGATTCGATCGAGCAAGATATCGGAACGATCGGCGCGGACGATCGGCGCCTCAGCGTTTCACTCATCGTCTCCTACGATGGCATCGAGCACGTGGGTCGCCTCTGGTTCTCCGAAGAGGAGTGGGAAGACGAGGGCATTCCCGATCGGGGCGTGATCTCCGGGCGATCGTCCGACGAGGTGATCGCGTCCGCGCGCGCACTCACGGAGCCGGAGCTCGTCGCTCGCCATCAGCGCGCCACGGCGAACAAGCGGCGCTATCTCTCCCTGCGCGCGGTCACCGACGAGATTCTGCGAAAGGTGCGCTACCTGAATCAGGTGGCGGTGTCCATGCGTGCGGGGCTCGTCGACCTCGAGGGCGCGGCAACCGAAATCGATTTCACCGAGCATCAGCTTCATGAGCTCGTAGCGCGGCTCCGCGATGCCGCCGGGGTTGAGGACCAGGCCTGATTCCTGCGAACTCGCCAGTCGTGCCTGCTCGACTCACTCCATACGAACTGATCCTCGAGCCGCTCGAGCGTGAAGAGTTCCCCGCAATACGCGCTGAAGGCGAGCAGCGGGGATCTGACGTACACCGGCGCGATCAGTTCCTTCTGCTCGGCCACGCTGGGGCCACACTCGACGAGATCGTTCCCGAGGATGCCGATCCCGAGAGTCTCGATGAGTACGGCGAGCTGCTGTACGAGGGCTATCAATTCTGGGCGTACGGGCGCCGGCTGTATTCGTTCGAGAGCTCAGTCACGATGTTGCTGACCGAGCCCGAGTACGACATAGGCGAATGGATGTTCGCTGCGCCACCGGCGAGCTACCTGCAATTCCCCTATCAGAAGCTTTGGGCGCGCGTGGCTGCGGACGCGCCATACGAGCCACTCGACGGCGTGTTCGTCGTGGCGGCGAACACCGAAGAGCGCGCCGACTCCGGTGTGCACGTGCGAGTCCAGATGGTGCTCGGGCTGCGTTCCGACCGTCCCGGCGTATCGCTCGTGTCGTACCGCGACGATCTCGATCCGGCGAAGGTCGCGTCGCGCGCGATGCATCCCTGGCGCGCGGAGGGCATCGCCTACGCGAACGCGATTCCGGGCGGCGAGCGTATGGGCTATCGCACGCTCGCCACCACGAGCGAGCTCGAGGCGCTCGTGATTCGCTCCTTTCACTATCTCGACACGCATCCAGATCGACTGGAGCGCGTGACAGACGCCGCGGATGAGGACGCGACACGGCTGCCTTACGTTCGCGTGCTGTGAACCGTGGATCCACGATCAGTCGGGCATGCGCTGTCGCAGATCGCCGACTTTCTCGAGCTCAAGGGCGAAAACCGCTTCAAGAGTGCCGCCTACCGTAACGCCGCTCGCGCGCTGCTCGCGGTTCAAACCGACGATCTGACTCCGGCGCTCGCATCCGGCGAGCTCGCGGAGCTCAAGGGCATCGGTCCCGCAACGCTCTCGACGATTCGCGAGCTGATCGAAAACGGGGAATCGCGCTACCTCGAACAGCTGCGCAGCGAGATTCCGGAAGGGCTGCTCGAAATGCTGCGCGTGCCGGGGCTGGGCATCGCGAAGATTCAGAAGATTCACGAAGCGCTGGGCGTGTCGTCGCTCACGGAGCTCGAGGAGGCCGCGCGAGATGGCCGCCTCGCGAAGCTGCCCCGCTTCGGCATCGGCACCTCGGCGAAGATCCTCAAGGGGATCACCTACCTTCGCGAGAACAGTGCGTACATGCTCTACCCACGAGCGCTGGCCGAGTCGGAGCTCGTGCTCGCCGCAGTGCGCGCACATCCCGGAGTCGAGCGTGCCATGCTCGCGGGCTCACTGCGCCGCCGCAACGAGATCGTTCGCGACATCGATGTCGTGGCCGCGTGCAGCGAGTCGCCGGAGCGCGTGGCGGCGGAGCTCGCGGGCGCGCCGGGCGTGCGCGAGGCGGAGAGCAGAGGAAGTGGCACCGTCGAGATCCAGTTCGTCGATGGAACAGTGCTCGACCTGCACTGCGTGGTGCCGGAAAACGTGGCCGTGGCGCTCTGGCGTGCGACCGGCAACAGCGCGCACGAGCGTGAGATGATCGCGCGCGCCGAATCGCTCGGCCTCTCGCTCGGGAGCGACGAGCTGCGCGATGCGAGCGGCACGCGCATCCCGATCCCGAGCGAGCACGCGCTCTATGACGCGCTCGGTCTCGCGTACGTGGAGCCCGAGCTGCGCGAGGCCCGCGGCGAGATCGCGGCGGCGCTCACGCGAACGCTCCCCCGTCTCATCGAGTCGAGCGACATCAAGGGCGTGCTCCACTGTCACTCCGACTACTCCGACGGAAAGGCCACGATCGCCGAGATGGCGGAAGCGGCGCGCGCGCTGGGCTGGAGCTACATCGGGATCACCGACCACTCGCAGTCGGCGTTTTATGCGGGCGGCCTCAAGCCGGACGCGGTGCGTGCGCAACACGCGGAGATAGAGCGCTTGAATTCAAGCGATCTTGGGGTGCTGGTGCTGAAGGGGATCGAGGCCGACATTCTGGCGGACGGGCAGATAGACTACGACTCGGAGCTGCTGGATCGCTTCGATTATGTGGTCGCGTCCGTGCACTCCCGCTTTTCGATGAATCGCGAGGTAATGACGCAGCGGGTGCTTCGCGCGCTCGATGACCAGCACGTCACGATCCTCGGGCATCCGACCGGCAGGCTGCTGCTCAGCCGCGAGCCGTACGCGATCGACATCGAGGCGGTGCTCGAGAAGGCGGCGGACAATGGCGTGGCAGTGGAGATCAACGCGGATCCGCACAGGCTGGATCTCGACTGGCGGCACTGCCAGCTCGCGAAATCGCTTGGCTGCTCGTTCGAGATCGGACCGGACGCGCACTCCACGCGGGGGCTGACGAACATGAGCTTCGGAGTCGGCGTCGCACGCAAGGGATGGCTCGAGGCGTCGGATGTGATCAATGCGCTGAGTGCGGGTGAGATCCGGCAGCGCCTACGTTTACGGAGAGAGGCATGAAAGCGAAGGGTGTATTGAAGAAAGTCGCCAAGCGCATCGCGAAGAAGTCCGCGGCCAGGAAGCCGGTGGCGAAGAAGTCCATGCCGAAGAAGACGAGTTCGAAGGCACCAGCGCTCCCGCATCTGCGCGAGCGGTGGCCACGCAACGAGCAGGAGCGAAAGGCGCGGGCAGCCGAGTACTATCGGCGGCTTTCGGCCACCTACCCGGATGCGCACTGCGCACTCGATCACCAGAATCCATATCAGCTGCTCGTCGCCACCATCCTCAGTGCGCAGTGCACGGACAAGCGCGTGAACATGGTCACTCCGGAGCTCTTCAGACACTATCCCGGAGCTCGCGCGCTGGCGGATGCGAATCCGGACGAGCTCGAGAACGAAATCCGGAGCACGGGATTCTTTCGCAACAAGACGAAGAGCCTGCTCGGAATGGCGCGCGCAGTGGTCGAGCACCATCGCGGTGAGATCCCCGATTCGATGGAGGAGCTCACCCGTCTTCCGGGTGTCGGCCGCAAAACGGCCAACGTCATTCTGGGCAATGCGTTCAACAAGAACGTGGGCATCGTCGTCGACACGCACGTGACCCGTCTCTCCAATCGGCTCGGACTCACGCGCGAGACCGATGCGGTGAAGATCGAGGAGGATCTGATGCCGCTCTTTCCACCAAAGCAATGGACGATGGTGTCCCATCTCCTGATCGAGCACGGTCGCCAGATCTGCATCGCGCGCGAGCCCCGGTGCGAGGTGTGCCCGCTCAACGACATCTGTCCGTCATCACGCGTGTGAGGGCGAGCACGAGCGTTGGCCACGAGCGTTGGCGAAGATCAATGCGAAGCGCGGCTGGCACGATTAACTTCCGCCTGCTGCTCAACTCGGACTTCTTTCCACGGCTGATTTCCACATGGCGAAACAGGCTACGATCGAGACCAATCGCGGCACCATCGTCGCGGAGCTTTTTGAAAAGGACGCACCACTAGCGGTAGGCAATTTCGAGAAGCTCGCCAACAGCGGCTTCTACGATGGCGTGAAGTTTCACCGCGTCATCAAGGACTTCATGGTGCAGGGCGGCGACCCGCTCTCGCGCGATCTGCCGGCCGGCGACCGCCGCATCGGCACCGGCGGCCCCGGCTACACGATCAAGTGCGAGACCAAGGGGAATCCGAACAAGCACGACGTCGGCGCGCTCTCGATGGCGCATGCCGGCAAGGACACCGGTGGCAGTCAGTTCTTCATGGTGCTGGACGAGAACAACACGCGCCATCTGAACGGCGTGCACACGGTATTCGGCAAGATCACGTCAGGGCTGGACGTGCTGAAGAAGATCGCGCAGAACGACACGATGACCACCGTGCGGGTTTCGTCGCCGTCACACACGCCGTAAGGAGCTGAAATGAGCGCACCAAAGGAAGGAGATCTGAAGGCGGGTCTCACCGGAATGATCATTGGAGGCGTGCTGCTGTTGGCCGTGATGACGGCCATCGTGCACTTCACGAACCTGCACTATGCGAGGGAAGCACCGGCGGCCGCCGAGACCAAGTAGGAAGGAGCCGATCGGACCATGGAGGGGCGGGCGCGAAAGCGTCCGCCCTTTTGCGTATCCGACTAGCGAGCTCATGAGCGCGAGTTGGACTGCATGGCGAGTCGGAGTAACTTACTACGGGGTCAGTAATCGTTATTCCCGGCCTCCCGGGAACAACTCTACTGACGAGCCGTTTAGTTATTCTCGTGCAACCACACCACCCCGATGTCTGAGTCCACACACGCCAACACACCCCGCTGGCGCCGCCTTCCCGGCGAGCGCCCGCGTCAGATCCTCGATGCGGCGCTCGAGGTCTTCGGCGAGCGCGGACTCGCCGCGGCACGGCTCGAGGACATCGCCCGCTCGGCCGGCGTCTCCAAGGGCACGATCTATCTCTACTTCCCCAACAAGGAAGCGCTCTTCTGCGAGATGATCCGCGAGATCCCTTCGCGGCACATCGCGGTGGTCGAGTCCATGATCCCGGAAAACGCCACTGCGCGTGAACAGCTTCGCGAGTATCTGCGCAATTCCTGGGACTACGTCCGCACGCCGTCCTTCGAGATTCTCTACCGGCTCATTCTGAGCGAGCTTCACCATTTCCCCGATCTGTACGAGCAGTTCATCGAGGAAGTGCCGATGCGGTCCATGCGCATCCTCGCGGCCATCGTGTCGCGCGGCATCGACTCCGGAGAGTTTCGCGACATCGATCCGATCGCTGCCGGCCGCATGCTCCACTCGCTGCTCTTCGTGCACGGCGTGTGGGCCGCGAAGCGCGCACGAATTCCGTTCATGCGCGATCTGTCCGATAACCAGGTGCTCGATCAGCTCGTGGACTTCTGTCTGCACGCGATCGGCCAAGCTCCAGCGCCCTCCGCATCACACGTGCATACATGACCACCAGCATGAACACCAGCACTCGCCTTCTCTCCGTGATCCTGCTGCTCGCTTCGGCTGCGACCGCTCGCGCGCAGGACTCGGCGATCACGCATCCGCTCACGCTGGGCGACGCCGCCCGCCTCGCCGCCCGTCAAAACGCGTCGGCGATTCAGGCGCGCTATCGCGCCGAGCAGGCGAGCGCGCGCATCACGCAGAGCCGTTCGGACCTGCTGCCATCGGTCTCGGGATATGCAGAGGAAAACGGGCGCTCGTTCAACACCGCGACCTTCGGAATTCCATTCCCTGGCTTCGACCCGCGCGGCCAGGTGATCGGACCCGTGAACATCTTCGACGTGCGCGGGAAGGTTTCCGAGAACTTTCTCGATTTTGCGGCACTTCAGCGCGTGAAAAGCGCGCGCACCACCGCGCGCGCATTCGGTGCTACTGCGGAAAACGAGGCCGAGCTGTCGGCGCAGAACGCGGCGAGCGCGTACCTGCGCGCGCAGCGGGACGAAGCGCAGCTCAGCGCGCGAGAGGCAGATTCGGTGCTGGCGGACTCGCTGCTCGGCATCTCCCGGGAGGAGCTGCGCGCCGGCGTCGGCGTTGCGCTCGATGTCACGCGGGCGCAGTCGCAGTTCGCATCCGTGCGCGCGCAGCTCATCGTCGCACGCAACGAACGCGACCGCGCGCGCCTCGATCTCCTTCGCGCACTCGGGCAACCGCTCACCGCCAACGTCACGCTCGCCGATAGTCTCACCAAGCTCGACATCCGCGACACGACCATCGATGAGCAGGGCGCGATCGAAGGTGCCATGCACGCGCGTCCCGACCTGCGCGCGGCTGACGAACAGATCCGCGCGGCCCAACAGCAGGTCACGGCGATCAAGGCGGAGCGGCTCCCCTCACTCTCGGCGTTCGGCGACTACGGCTACATCGGAGACAAGCGCTATCTCGGCACTTACGATTGGGGCATCCAGGTTTCCATTCCCATCTTCGACGGCTTGCACCGCGAAGGACGCATCGAGGAGGCGAAAGCCATGGCGAACGAGATCGACGTGCGCCGGCGCGACCTGAGGCAACAGGTGGCGATCGAGGTGCGTGGCGCCCTGCTCGATCTCGCGTCCGCGCGCCAGGAGGCCGATGCCGTTCGCGAGGCATTGCGGCTCGCTCAACAGGAGGTTGCGCAGGCGCAGGAGCGCTTCCGCGCGGGCGTTGCCGGAAATGCGGACGTGATTACCGCCTCACTCGCTCTGAACACGGCGCGAACGCAAGCGGTGGATGCGCTGGCGAGCTATCAAGGCGCGAAAGTGGCACTGGCACGGGCCGTGGGCTCGGTAACGGCGCTTCCGTAGCGCCATGCGCAAGCTCTTCGAGCAAGAAACACACGCTTCACGCATTCGATAACGAACGACCGTCATACGACACCGAGGACTAGCAACATGGGGACGACCACCGAGCAAGTGAGCAAGCCAGCACAGACGACGACTCCGCCCTTGCGCGAGCCTGTCGTCACACCGCCCGCGAAGAGCACGACGCGGAAGAAGATCATCATCGGGGTGGTGGTGGTTGCCGTCGTGATCGCTCTGACTTGGGGAATCAAGACGCTCATCTACTCGCGCGCGCACGAGACCACCGATAATGCGCAGGTGGATGGGCACATCGTTCCCGTGCTCGCGAAGGTCGGCGGCTACGTGACCGCTGTCCTCGTGCAGGACAACGATTCGGTGACCAAGGGGCAGTCGCTCGTGCGTATCGATGATGCCGAGTACCGGGTGAAGGTGGCGCAGGCGGAGGCGGATCTCGCCGCAGCGCAGTCCGCGGCCGGTGGGCGTCAGTTCACCGGACAGTCGCAGGCCGCAGTGGCCACCGCATCGGGGCAGCGTTCGGCCCTCGATGCGCAGATCCAGGCCGCGCTCGCGAACCAGCAGAAGGCAAATGCGGATCTCGCTCGCATGCGCGATCTCGTGTCGAAGCAGATCGTGTCGGCGCAGCAGCTCGATGCCGCGCAGGCAGCTGCGGCAGCCGCAGCGGCTGACGTGGAGGCGCTCCAGCGGCAGGCGGCTGCCGCTGGTGGCACCGTGCAGAACGCGCAGGCTGGTGTGCGGCTCGCGCAGGCGAGACTGGAGGCGGCACAGGCTTCGCTCGACAACGCGAAGCTGCAGCTGAGCTACGCCAATGTCACTGCACCCGAGACGGGAACGATCTCGAAGAAGCAGGTGGAGATCGGACAGCTGGTGCAGGCGGGGCAAACGATGATGTCGATCGTGGCCGACACGGGCACATGGGTGACTGCCAACTTCAAGGAGACGCAGCTCAACAAAATGCACGTCGGTCAGCCGGTCGCGATCGAGGTGGACGCGTACCCCGGATGCGAAGCCGAGGGGAAGGTTCAGAGCCTGAGTGGAGCGACGGGGGCGCGGTTCGCCCTGTTGCCTCCGGACAATGCGACGGGCAACTTCACGAAGGTGGTGCAGCGCCTGCCGGTGCGCATCGCCATCACGAAGGGCTGCGGGCCAACGCGTCCGCTACGTCCGGGCATGTCCGTTGTCGCACACACCGATATCAGGAAGTGATGAGCACGGCCCCTGTCTCCGCATTACCGTCGCGCGAGGATGCACTCGCGCTCATGCACGAGTACACTGCCAGCGAATCGCTGCGCGCGCACATGCTCTCCGTGGAGGCGGCCATGCGCGCGTATGCGGTTCGCTTCGGCGAGGACCCCGAGCGATGGGGGCTCACCGGGCTGATCCACGATTTCGATTACGAGCGCTTCCCCAACAGCGCGCATTCCGCCACCGAGGAGCATCCCGCACAGGGCGTACGAATCCTTCGCGAGCGTGGCTATCCCGAGGACGTGCTCCAGGCCATTTTGGGGCACGCCACGTACTGCGGCGTGCCGCGCGAGACGACGATGGCGAGGACACTCTTCGCCGTGGACGAGCTCACAGGGCTGATCACCGCTTCGGCGCTCGTCCGTCCATCGAAAAGCGTGCTCGACCTGGATGGCCGCTCGGTTCGTAAGAAAATGAAGGACAAGGGGTTCGCTCGTGGCGTGAGCCGGGAGGACGTCATCCAGGGTGCCTCCGAGCTGGGAGTGGAGCTGGACGAGCACATTCAGTTCGTGATCGAGGCGATGCGACCCGTTGCCAACGCGATTGGGCTCCAGGGCTCCCCCGTTGGCGGGTGACCAGAGATGGTCAACGCTGCGCCGCTCGGGTGCGTATGATCGAGTCGTCACGCTCATCAGACATGACCGCTCTTCCGCTTCACATTTACGATCGTCCGTTGACTGCGCCAACGGCTGAGTCCGCTCAGTCGGACGCCGAGCGCGCGCTCGTGTACGAGGCGCAGAGCGGCAGCGAGACGGCGTTCGCCATGCTCGTGCACACACACATGCGGCGCGCGTACGCGGTGGCACGAGCGATCTGCGCCACGCACGAGGACGCCGAGGATGCTGTGCAGGACGGGTTTCTGCACGCGTACCGGGCGCTCGAGCGTTTTCGGCCGGAGCAGGCGTTCGCCGCATGGCTCAACCGCATCGTCGCGAATGCGGCGCTCGACATCGGTCGCCGCAGACGGGTGCGGGATGCGGACTCGTTGCCGGAAACACTGTCCGTGCCGCAGTTCGATCCCTCGGAGCGATCAGAGCTGCGAGGAAGGCTGAGCGTGGCGCTCGAGCTGCTTCCCGATCGCCAGCGATCGGTGCTCGTGCTGCACGACGTCGAGGGCTACACGCACGGAGAGATCGGTACGATGCTCGGAATTCCCGAAGGGACGGCGCGATCGGACCTTCATCATGCGCGCGCTTCGCTGCGAGAGCGGCTGCGCGACCTCTGGAGTGAGCGATGACGATGGAGCCGCGGATCGGACCAGACGGACGGGATGACGAGTTGACTCGCGCGCTGCGAGCCGCGTACGCGCCTCCAGGTGGCGAGGCGTTCTGGGAAAGTCTCGAGCGCCGCATTCTCGCACGAGTGAGCACGACCGACGAGGACATCTGGTGGCGACAGTTGTCGCGGTGGCGCCGTGGGCTCGCGGTCGCCAGCGCCGCGGCCATCATCATGGCGGGGCTTGTGGCGCAGCGCTCGAATCGCGAGCGCTCGATAGCGGCGTACAGGGAGATCGAGTCGAGCCGGGTGGTGCCGGTGCAGGTGGCGAGCGAGACGGAGCGCGAAGCGTCGCGGGACGTGACGCTGCGCTACGTGATGGGTCCATGAGCCGGAGCGTGCGATGGAGCGTGCGATGAGGAAATCGAAATCGATGGCGGTGGGCTTTCTTCTCGGCACGCTCCTGTGCGGAGGCGCGCTGGGCTTCTCGCTCGACCGTGTGCTCACACGTCCCGCGTGTGACGCCAACACGGATCGCGAGGCCGTGCGTGCCTACATGGCATCCAAGCTGGAGTTGACGCCGCTGCAGCGCGCGCAGGTCGACAGCCTGCTCGACATTCGCCATCGCGAGATCAGCAAGATCGTTGCGCCCGTTCGGCCGCAGCTCGACTCCGTGCGCGAGGCCACCCGCGTGCAGATCAAGCGGCTGCTCGATCCGGGGCAGCAGAAGCGGTTTCAGGACTGGGTGGACGAATCGAAGAAGGACGAATCCAAGCAGCAGTGAGCGGCGCGCCGTCGCGAGTTCGGCGATGAAGAACCGGCCCGGAGCGAGTGCTCCGGGCCGGTCTCATTTATGGTGCAGCTGTTGGAGAGGCAGTTAGTGCAGCCGCGGTCAGGACCTTCTCGCGCTGTCGTCGTCGTAATCGGTTTTCGAGCGATCGAGATTCTTGTCGATCTTCTGCTCCGCCTTGCCGACGTTTTTCTGAACGTTGCCTTCGGCCTGCTGAGCGCGCCCCTTTAGATGCTCGCTGCTATTGTCGACGGCATCGCCCAGGTCACCGCGAACTTTCCCAACGGTCTCCTTGACGTTTCCCTTGATCTCGTTGCCCAGGCCCTTGTCGGCCATGTTGTTGTTCTTGTCCATGAAGCACCTCAGTACAGTGAGACGTGAGCGTCCGGCTGCGTGTACGCGACAACCGTTGGGCTCAACAAGGGCAAGCCATGTGCCGAACGTTGAGTGCGCCTGTCGGTGTGTAACTCCAGGGTCCCACAAAGACTTGGGAGCAACGGAGTTCGGCGCTACGGCACGGCATGCGGAGGGCAAGGGCTCGCGGATGCCGTCGCCGGTACCCACCTTTCAGCTGGCAATCCGTTGCCCGCTCACCCTTCTTCGCTCCTCATGTCTCGACTGTCGTATCTCCGTTCCGCACGATTGAAAAAGCTCGGATTCGCAAGTGCACTCCTGTTCGCTTCGGCCTGCGCCAGCGGCCACGCTTCCCAGAGCAGCAGGATGGTTGGCGCCGAATCGGGAATTGACGATTACACGCAGCAAATGCTGTTCAAGCGGTACAGCGACATCGATTTTCAGCTGCAGCTCGGCGGCGAGATGTTCGTTCGCAAGGTGCAGTACGCGGGTGCGGACGACATGATCATCCCGGCGTACGTGTTCATGCCTCACGACACCACGCGAAAGCACCCCGCGATCATCATGGTGCACGGCGGAGTGCACGGTGACTTCGAGCCGCTGTACATTCCGGAGGTGCGCTCACTCGTCTCGCGCGGCTACATCGTGGTCGCTCCCGAGTATCGTGGCAGCACCGGCTACGGTCGCGAGCACTACGACGCGATCGACTACGGAGGAAAGGAAGTCGAGGATTGCGTCCGGGCCCACGACTACCTCGCCGAGTACGTGCCGTGGGCGGATCTGGATCGCCTCGGCATCATGGGCTGGAGTCACGGCGGATTC
The DNA here is from genome assembly GCA_036493195.1 of Gemmatimonadaceae bacterium. Taxonomy (GTDB): domain Bacteria; phylum Gemmatimonadota; class Gemmatimonadetes; order Gemmatimonadales; family Gemmatimonadaceae; genus FEN-1250. The sequence continues at coordinate 18,677 of DASXQD010000134.1, forward strand.
ATCACGCTCCACGCGATCTTTCGCCGGCCGGAGCTGTTCAAGGTGGCCGTCGCGCACGTTCCGGTGGCAGATCTGCCCACGCGCATGAAGATGCATTCGGAAGGCTACCGCAGAACGTTCGCGGCGCAGAAGGGATTCGGCGGCACCTTCGAGCAGAATCCGAAGCCGTATCTCGAGCGCTCGCCGATCACGCACGCACGCGAGCTGAAGGTGCCGCTGCTCGTGCACGCGGCAGACAACGACCAGGATGTGTTCATCCCGGAGAATCACAACCTGCGCGATTCGATGCATGTGGCCGGGAAGGACACCGCCGGGCTCTACACGTACAAGGAATGGCACGATCCACCTGGCGGACACGAGTTTTCGCGAGTCGACACAAAGCAGGCCCACGAGAGCTGGACGGAGAGCGTAGCGTTTCTCGACGCGCGACTGCACCCGGAGCGCTGAATCCTTCTCATCCGTAACTCCGCGCGCTTCTTGCACGCACGCCGCGCGTGACCGCCACTTTCCCAGCCGCCCGCGAGCGGCCCGTGCTCGAGCCGAATCCCTCGGGGAAGCGACTCGCACTGCTCTCGCTCACCGCGCTCGGCGTGGTCTACGGGGACATCGGGACGAGTCCGCTCTACGCGATGAAGCAGTGCTTCCGCGTCGACTACGGCGGCCCGGCCGGCGCGGCCGTGCCTCCGACTCCGGAGAACGTGTTCGGCGTGCTCTCGCTCATCGTGTGGGCGCTGACCATGGTCGTCACGGTCAAGTACATCTTCTTCATCATGCGCGCGGACAACGACGGCGAGGGCGGAATCCTCGCGCTCCTCGCGTTGATCCAGCAGCGTCTGCATCGCGATAACGATTCCATGCGCCTCATGATACTCGGCGCACTCGGACTCTTCGGCGCGGCGCTGTTGTATGGCGATGGTGTCATCACGCCCGCGGTGTCCGTGCTGGGTGCCGTGGAGGGCATCGACGTGGCCACGCCGGCACTGCGACATCTGGTGGTGCCCATCAGCGTGATCGTGCTCTTCGTTCTCTTTCTCTTCCAGCGCGGCGGCACGACGAAGATCGGGCGGGTGTTCGGCCCCGTCATGACGCTCTGGTTCGGAAGCATCGCGCTCTTCGGCGTGATGGAGATCGCGAAGGAGCCGTCGATTCTCAAGGCAGTGAATCCGTGGTACGCGGTTCAGTTCTTCGGAAACCATGGGTGGCACGGCATCTTCATTCTCGGCTCGGTCGTGCTCGCGGTCACCGGAGCGGAAGCGCTCTACGCCGACATGGGGCATTTCGGGCGGTTGCCCATTCGCCTCGCGTGGGCCGTCTACGTGTTCCCCTGTCTCCTGTTGAACTATTTCGGACAGGGGGCGCTGCTCCTGCGCGATCCCGCCTCTTCCTTCAACCCCTTTTATCGCCTCGTTCCCGGTGCGTTGATCTACCCGATGCTCATCCTCGCGACTGCGGCCGCGGTGATCGCATCGCAGGCGCTCATCTCCGGAGCGTTCTCGCTCACGCACCAGGCGATGCAGCTCGGGTACTCGCCGAGGCTGACGGTCACGCACACGTCGAAGCAGGAGGCGGGACAGATCTTCATCCCGCAGGTGAATCGGGCGCTCATGGTCGGCAGCATCGCGCTCGTGATCTTCTTCGGATCATCGAGCGCGCTCGCGTCCGCGTACGGCATCGCGGTCACCGGCACCATGGTGATCACGACGATTCTGTTCACGCAGATCGCGCGTCGTCACTGGGGATGGACGCGCCTCCAGGGATTCCTGTTCCTCACGGTCTTTCTCACGATCGATGGCGCGTTCCTGGTTGCGAACGTGATCAAGATCGAATCGGGCGGCTGGTTCCCGCTCGCCGCTGCGCTCGCGGTCTACCTCATGATGACTACCTGGAATCTCGGGCGGCGCGCGCTGCACACGCTGCTGCGCGAAGGCAGTCTTCCGATCTCGCTCTTTCTCGATGATGTGAAGCGCCGCCAGCCGCCACGCGTGCCGGGCACCGCTGTCTTCATGACGTCGGACGAGAGCGGTGCGCCGGTGGTGCTGCTGCACCATCTCAAGCACAACAAGGTACTGCACGATCAGGTGATTCTGCTCTCCGTCGTCACCGATGATGTGCCGGAGGTCGCGGTGCCGGAGCGCGTGCACGTGGAGTCGCTCGGCGAGGGATTCTATCGGGTGATCGCACGCTATGGTTTCATGCAGCAGCCGAACGTGCCCTCGATCTTTCCGCAGTGCGCGCCACTGGGCGTCAAGCTGCGCCCGAATGAAACCTCCTATTATCTCGGCCGCGAGCAGCTGATTCCGACCGGGCGCTCGCGGATGTCGCGATGGCGGAAGAAGCTGTTCGTGATCATGTCGCGCAATGCGCAATCGGCCACGCAGTTCTTTGGGCTGCCGCCGAATCGAGTGGTCGAGCTCGGCGCGCAGATCGAATTTTGATGCGCGCGCGCGCCCTTTTGCGTGCGGCGATCGCCGTGATCGCCCTGGCGAGCATCGCGCGCGCACAAGGCGCCGACCGCTCTCCCGCACCGGAGGATCCGCATGCGACACAGCCGGAGCGTCCAACCGTCGCGACGCACGCGGGTACGGTGGCGCCGGGCTGGGTGGAGATCGAAACGGGTGTGGAGCGCGACGATCTTCACGGCGCGCACACGTTCTTCACTCCCACTGTGCTCAAGCTCGGCGTCGCGCCGCGCGTCCAGCTCGAGCTCGCGAGCGCATTTGTGCATCTCTCGGGCACCACGCCCGATTATTCCGGCATCGGAGACGCGAGCGCGGCGCTCAAGTGGCGCGCGCTCGAGCATGCACCGGTGATTGGCGACTTCGCGGTGCAACCATCGCTCAAGCTGCCAGCCGGATCGGCGCTCAACGGCACGGGCACCGGGACCACGGATGTCGGGCTGCTCCTCATCTCGAGTCACGATTGGGGCGACTACGCCCTCGACCTCAATGCCGGCTACACGCATCGAAGCGGAGATGGAAGCCAGGCGCCGAAGGACGCGACCCTGTGGACGGTGTCGGCCGGAGGGCCCGTGTACGAATCACTCGGCTGGGTGGCCGAAGTCTTCGGCTTTCCGGGAACGACCGGCCCGGCGGGGAATCGCGGAACTGCCGCCTTCCTCACTGGTCCGACCTTCACTGTCGCGAAGTGGCTCGTGCTGGATGCCGGAGGCATCATCCCGCTCACCGGACCTCAGCCGCACGCGTTCTACGCGGGGCTGACGTGGAACATCGGGAAGCTTTAGCAGGGTCGCTCCACGAACTACATGTCTTGCTAAATTTCCCGGAGCGCCGTCGTTTCCAGCTGCGCCGCGTCGCACGCCAATCCGGCTGAATTCCCCGCATTCCTGAATCCGCATGACCGCTACGAACACGGGCAGACGCACGCCCGATCTCGACACTTTCGAGCACCATTGGCAGGACGAGGCGGACGCCGCGTTTCTCTATCGCATTCTCGCGAAAGCCGAAGAGGATTCGACGAAGAGCGACGTGTATCGGCGGCTCGCCGACGTCGAGGACAGGCATCTCGAGATCTGGGGGAAGCTGCTCACGGAGGGTGGGCGCCCGCCCAAACAGTTCAAGCCGAGCGGGCGCGCACGGCTCTTTGCCGTGCTGGGCAAGTGGTTCGGCCCCAAGCTGCTGCTTCCGATGCTGCTGGCCGAGGAGGGACGCGAGGTGCGCGGGTACCTGACCATGCATCGCGCCACGCCGGAGGGTGTCGCCGGACGCGGTGAGGCGCTGCTGCTTGCGCGCGAGTCCGCCGAGCACGCGAGCACGCTCGGCGAAATTTCCGGGAAAGGGATCGAGCCGTGGCACCGGACAGAGAGCGGCGGCTTTCTCCGGAACGTAGTCTACGGTTTCAATGATGGACTGACGGCGAACTTCGGTCTCGTGGCGGGAATGATCGGAGCGAGCGCGGTCGCTGCGCATCAGACGATCGTGCTCGCGGGCGTGGCCGGGCTGATCGCCGATGCGCTGTCCATGGGCTCGAGCGGCTATCTCGCGGCGAAGAGCGAGCAGGAGGTCTATCAGAACGAGATCTCCATGGAGCGCACCGAGATCGAGCTGATGCCCGAGGTCGAGCGCGACGAGCTCGCACTCATTTATGAAGCCAAGGGCATGCATCGCGATGCGGCGCACGCGCTCGCGACCGAAGTGATGGCCGATCCCCAGCGCATGCTCGAGGAGCAGGTGCAGGAGGAGCTCAAGATCGGCGATGCGCATACGTCGCCAATGCGCGAGGCGTGGCTGACGGGATTCGCGACGGCGATCGGGGCACTGATCCCGGTGTTCCCCTTCTTCTTTCTTACCGGCACCGCGGCGATGATCACGTCGTTCGCGCTTGCCATGGCGTCGCACTTCTTCGTTGGTGCTGCGCGCTCGATCTTCACGGGGCGCGGCGTTTTCCGGTCGGGGCTCGACATGTTCATCGTCGGGCTCGGCGTTGCAGTCGTCGGCTACTACGTGGGCCAGTGGGTGGCGAGTCTGCTGTAACACTGGTCCCTGTGCTACGTTCTTCGTCCCGATAGTCCCACTCGAACCCGAGAATTACATGCTTCGGTCAGCCCGCATCGCTTCGATCGCCGTACTCGTGCTCGCTTCGGCTTGCGGAAAGCCGTCGGCGGGTCCGACTCCCGACGCAACCGCGAAGGGCGTGCTGATCGTTGGCGCTCGGGTGATCGACGGCACCGGTGCGCCAGGCCGCGTCACGAGCGTGCGCGTGATCGGCGATCGCATCGCGGATGTCGGCAACGATCTGCATCAGCGGCAGGGCGAGACGGTAGTGATCGGCACGGGACTCGTGCTCGCACCGGGGTTCATCGATACACACAGCCACGCGGACGGCGCGCTGTTCGAGCATCGCGACGCGCTTGCGGACGTCAGCCAGGGGATCACGACGGTGGTGGTTGGCCAGGACGGCAGCTCGCCCTACCCGCTCGCGGACTTCTTCGCGCACGTGCAGCGCGACCCGGCCTCAGTCAACGTCGCCGCATACGTTGGACACGGCACAGTGCGCGATCTCGTGCTCGGCAAGGACTACAAACGAGTGGCGACGCCGGCGGAAGTGCTGAAGATGCAGACGCTGGTCGAGCAGGAAATGCGCGCGGGAGCGCTGGGCCTCTCCAGCGGACTCGAATACGATCCGGGGATTTACTCCGACCCGAGCGAGGTGCTCGCGCTCGCGAAGACGGCGGGCTCGATGGGCGGCCGCTACATCAGCCACATGCGAAGCGAGGACTTTGCGTTCTGGAAAGCGCTCGACGA
>DASXQD010000135.1:0-2159 GCA_036493195.1 Gemmatimonadaceae bacterium
GTCTCGTCGAAGGTCTCCTGCTCGAGCGCGTCGAACGCGCTCTTGTGCGTGCCCATCGAGTACACCAGGAAGAGCGCGTAGCCGACGATGAGAAAGCCCGCAACGAATTCGGAGACGCGCTCCGTTGCCGCGCGCGTGGGATCGGGATGTGCGGCAAGAAAGAGCGTCGGCACGATGAGGCCGACCGCCGCGATCACGAGGAGCGAAATGCTCGTGCCGGCGAAGCTCGGGTTGAATTTCTGGGTGCGGTACTTCAGGCCTCCCGCGAGCTGCGCAGCCCCGAGCACGAGGAGAAGATTGCCGATGATCGATCCGGTGATCGATGCCTTGACGAGATCGACGAGCCCTGCGCGCAGCGCGAGGATCGCGATGATGAGCTCCGCGAGATTGCCGAGCGATGCGTTGACGAGTCCACCGAGCGTGGGACCGGTGTGGGCGGAGAGCTCTTCGGTTGCGGTGCCCAGGAGGCTCGACAGCGGTATGATCGCAAGCGCGCTGGCCGCGAATACGACGATCGGTGCGGCGTGCAGGAACGACGCGGCGATGGCGATCGGCGCCGCGGCGAGCAGCCAGAGCAGCCAGGTCACGTCTCTCGGCTAGTAGGGAGTGGCGTCGTCAATCAGCATGATCGGAATGTCGTCGCGAACTTCGTAGCGCAGGCGATCGACCGGGCAGATCAGCACCGACTCGGACTCTCGATATTCGAGCGGACCCTTGCACTTGGGGCACACGAGAATTTCGAGCAGCTGCGGTGTGAGACTCATGATGTGTGATCCTCGGGAAGCGTGTATCCGAATCGTTTTAGCGAGGTCTCGTTGCGACGCCAGTTGGGCAGTACCTTCACCCAGAGGTCGAGGTACACGGGCGCGCCCACGAGGCGTTCGATCTTGATGCGGGCCGCACGTCCGATGTCGCGCACGCGAGCGCCTTTGTCGCCGATCAGAATTCCCTTCTGGCTCTCACGCTCGACATAGATGACCGCCCGAATGTACACGGGCTCCCGCTCTTCGCGAAATTCCTCGATCTCGCATGCGACGCTGTATGGCACTTCGTCCTGCAGCTGCTCGAGCGCGGTCTCGCGAACGAGCTCGCTCGCGAAGAAGCGCATCGACTGGGCTCCGATCTCATCCGCGGGATAGAGAAAGGGACTCTCCGGCAGCAGGGCGCTGAGCCGTTGAATGAGCGCCGGCATGCCCTCTCCGGTGCGCGCGGAAATGAAGACGTCGGAGGGGCGTGCGGCCATGCGGCGCTTGAGCGCGCGGGGATTGAGGGCGTCGATCTTGTTGCAGACGGTGATCACCGGCGCACGTGGCGGCGCCTCGAGTCCGGCGGCTTCCTCGAGGGTGGGCGGATCCATGTCGCTCGCTTCGACGATGTACGCGATCGCGTCGGCTTCGGCGAGCGCGCTCAGTGCGGCCGCGCGCATCGCGCGTTGCAGCGCGTACTGGGGCGCGAGGAGGCCGGGAGTATCGGCGAGAATGAGCTGGGCATCGTCGGTGGTGTGGATGCCGAGGATGCGGTCACGGGTGGACTGGGGCTTGGGGCTCGTGATGCTCAGCTTCTGACCGATGATGCGATTGAGGAGGGTGGATTTGCCCGCGTTCGGCTTTCCGACAACGGCTACGATTCCGGCGCGAGTCATGTGCGAAAGGTAGTGTGAAAGGGAGCGCGGTCCTGGAGATGGATGAGCGTGGATGAAGCGATCCCCCGAGCTGCGAGGTGCAACTCGGGGGATCGAGGGGGTGCCGGCGACGGCCTACTCTCCCGCGCCCTCTCGGGCGGAGTACCATCGGCGCTGCAGGGCTTAACGACCGTGTTCGGGATGGGAACGGGTGTGGCCCCTGCGCTCTAGTCGCCAGCGATATCTGTTTGGGTGGTGCTTTAATGGTGAAGCTGAATGCATTGCTGTTGGGCAGCTGAAAGACGAACGAAGGTTGGTGTAGGGCGTGGGTGTCGAATCCGGTTGTTAGTTGCAGTTACTTAGAAACGCGTTGCTCTGCTTGCAGACTTGATTAGGAAGTAGTCAAGCCGCACGGGCGATTAGGACCGCTGCGCTCGGAATGGATTGCTCCATGTCCACGGGCGGCCTATCGACGTGATGGTCTCTCACGGCCCTTCAGGGGAGTCAAGCTCCCGGGAGTGTTCATCTTGGGGGGGGC
>DASXQD010000136.1:0-11346 GCA_036493195.1 Gemmatimonadaceae bacterium
GGGCCGAAGACGACGGAGTGGAGGCGCTCGTCGAGGCGCTGATCTCCGCGCCTTCGATCACCGACCGTCGCATCTACTACGATTCGCTGTTGCGACTGCGCACCGGGGTGCGCACGCTCGTGCACATGCTCGGCGATCCGCGATGGTTCGTCGTGCGCAACGCGATCGAGCTGCTCGGAGAGATGCGCGTGGCGGAAGCGGATGAGGAGCTGGAGAAGATGCTGGAGCATCGCGATGATCGGGTGCGTACCGCTGCGGCCACCGCACTCGCCAAGCTGGGCCCCGGGGTGGCAGCCAAGGGGCTGCGCGGCGCCTTGCGCGATGCGCCCGAAGAGGTGCGCGAGCGCGCGGCGGAGGCGATGGCGATGCAGCGCAGCGGGTCGGTCGAGTCACTCGTGCGCGCGCTCGACAAGGAAGACGACAATCGCGTGCAGATGGCCATGGTCACTGCACTCGGACAGCTCGGTACGCCTCACGCCGTCGAGAAGCTCATGGACATTGCGCGCACGGACAAAGGGCTGCTCAACAGGCGGCGTCCCACGCCCATGCGCGTGGCGGCGGTGCATGCGCTCGGCGAGGTGAAGACATCGAGCGCGCTCGCCGCGCTGCAGACGCTGCTGCGCGACAAGGAGAAGGCAGTGCGCGGCGCGGCGTCGTGGGTGATGATGGGGCGGAAGCGGGAAAGCGGAAAATTCCCGACGCCCGCCGACACGGCGCACATCGAGCAGGAATAGCGCGACACCGCGAGTGCCGAAGTCCCCACCCGCGACTGTCGAGCGGGTGGGGACTTTTTCTCGCGATTACTCGAGTGCTCTGAAGGCCTTGCTCATGTAGGCGAACATCTCCGGCGTCGGCACTTCGCCGAGCTGTTGCTGCAGCGTCGGGCCCTCGTGCTCGTACATCGTCTTCACGGCCTGCGCGATCTTCGGATCGCCGCCCGTGAACTCCTCCACGAGAGCCTTCCAGCGGCGCGCGATCGCCAGAATTTCCGGCGAGGTCGGATCGACATTTTCCGCGATCGCCTTGCGCACCTTTGGAATGATCACGTTCCAATCATCACGCACCTCCTGCATGTGCGCTTCACCAATCGACGTTCGTCGCTCGCGGAGCACTTCGAGCTGCTCCGTCGTAAAATATTTCTCCATGGCGGTCGTCACCTGAATGATCTGGCAGAGGTCATCGATCGAAGCGCCCTCTACCTTGTCCAAATGCGATGCGAGCGCTCGCAGGCGCTCGGCCAGGCGGTTCTGCAGAGCGATCTGCTCGTGCAGCCTGGCGAGATGCAGGTCGATCACTTCACGAGGCGACATCGCGGCTCCGTCGAGCAGCTGCTTCACCTCCTCCAACGGAATCCCCATCAGACGCAGCGACTGGATCTGCTGCAGCCGAGCGATCTCCGCCTGCTGGTACAGGCGATGACCCGAGGGCGTGCGCAGCGAGGGCGAGAGCAGCCCGATCTCGTCGTAGTGATGAAGCGCGCGCACCGACATGCCCGTCCGGCGCGCGAGCTCGCCAACCTTCCATCGTGGAAGCGTCATCCTGGTGGGGATCGTGTTCGTGGCCACGAGAGCAGTGTAATTCCTCACGTAGCGTGAGGTGCAAGGGGCGTTCGAAAATAATTTGTTGTCAACCCCTGCAGTGCGTCATGCGGCCTGCCCGCGACTCCTATCGCGCAGTGAAGTCCGTCTTCTCATCGACCCGGCGACAGGCTTCGGCCAGAAGTGTCGCGGCACGATCGACGTCTTCGAGACTCACGAGCTCGTTCGGCGAATGCATGTATCGATTCGGCACGGACACGAGCGCCGTCGCGATCCCCTGCGCCGCGACGTGAATCGCGTCCGCGTCCGTGGACGTGTCGCGCCCCGCCGCCTGCAGCGTGTACGGCATCTGCAGCTCTTCCGCCGCCCCGCGCAGGATGCGAAATACCACCGGGCTGATGATCGAGCCGCGCGTGAGCACCGGTCCGCTGCCGATCGCGTGCTCGCCCAGCTCCTTCTTCTCGATGCCTGGATGATCCGTGGCGAAGGTGACATCGACGACGATCGCCATCTGCGCGCCGATGCACGACGCGCACACGCCCGCGCCGCCGCCATGCCACGCGATCTCCTCCTGCGTGGTGGCGGCGGCAACGACCCTGGCCTTGCCCGGCTTCTCGTTGTAGCGCCGCAGGGCCTCGAGCACCACGAAGGCACCGATGCGATCGTCCACCGATCGCGAGACGATGCGATCGTTGGGCAGCAGCACGCTCTTCGAGTCGATCACGCCCGCATCGCCAACACTCAGTCGCGCACTCGCCTCCGAGCGGCTCGATGCTCCGATGTCCACCCAGAGGTCGGTCATCTTCGACGCCTTGTCGCGGTCCTCGGCCTTCATGAGGTGAATTGGCTTTTTGCCCACGACGCCGATCACATCGCCGCTGTGTCCCAGAAAACGAATGCGCTGCGCCACGAGCACCTGCGGATCCCACCCGCCGATTCCGGAGATGTGAACGTAACCATCTTCATCGATGTGCTGGATGATGACGCCGATCTCATCGATGTGGCCGGCGAGCATGATGATCGGACGGCCATCGGGGTTGACGGTGGCCATGCTGTTGCCGTGCACGTCGGATTGCACGCCCGCGAATTTCTCCGCCTCCTCTCGCCAAGCGCGCGCAGGCGCCGATTCGAAGCCGGAGGGTCCGGGTGTATCGAGCAGCCGCTTGAGGAAGGTGATCGACGTATCGCTCAGCATGGTGATGACGGGTTGGTGGAAGGGTGGCGAATGGCCGCTGGCAGGAAATGATAATCGCGGTCGTCAGCGAAGCGTCAGCGCATAGCGCTCACGAGATCCGAAGCTGGACCGCACGCATGCGCGATGGGTGCGGAAAGACGCTTGGGTGAAATATCTCGGCGAGCGTCTCGACGCCCTCGATCAGGCGTGGCCCAGGCCGGCTGAACAGGCCGCCCGAATCGACCGCCCACACTCGTCGTTCGGCGAGCCACGCCCACTCCTTTTTCCTGGCCTGCATCTCACCCTCTGCGGCCGCTCGCACGACGCCGTAACCGCATGGCGCAAAGATGATCGTGTCCGCGCTCGCGGCGACGAGCTCGTCCATGGTCACCTTCCGCGAGCGCTCACCCGCTTTGGCGAGCACCTCGATTCCCCCGGCACGGCGCACCATCTGCGGCACCCAGTGTCCGGCGTTGTAAATGGGATCCGTCCACTCCAGCACCGCGACCCGCGGTCTCGGGACTGCGGCCGCAACCAATCGATGATGCACTTTGCTCAATCGCGCTTCCAGCCGATCGACCAGTGGCTCCGAGATCGGCGATCGCTCGATGGCGGCGGCCACGCGGTGGATGTCGTTCAGCATCTCGGCGAGCGAATCGGCTGAGAGGGCGAGCACGATCGGAGGGTCGCGAAGGCTCTCCGCGATGATGCGCACGTCTCCTTCGCGGATCGCGCACACATCGCAGATGCCCTGCGTGATGATCACATCCGGCTCGAGATCCGCGATTTTCTCGGCATCGAGCACGTGCAGGGACTCGCCGAGCGAGTCGGACACGCGCACCAAGCGGTCGATCTCGGCGGGCGCGGCATTCTCATCGAGCGTGGTGCGCGTGACTCGCGGGATTCCCGTCAGGAGCTCCGGCGGAAAATCACTGTCGTGCGAGATGCCGACGAGCGAGCTCGCGGCTCCCAGCGCGCAGACCATCTCGGTCGCGGCTGGGAAGAGCGAGATGATTCGCATCAGTGCTCGCGAACGCCGCCCGCGCGCCCGACGCGGTACAACGGCACCGCGAGGAAGAGCACATACAAAATGATCGCCGCGGCGGCGCTCGCGCCGACGAAGCCGAGGTGCTTCGAGAGATCGATCGCATCCGCGACGGTGCGGCTGTCGGAGAGCTTCAGGATCGCGAGCACCGACAGCGCAACACCCATGATCGCGCCGCCCGCGATCAGCCCGGAGGAGAACAGCACGCCCGGTCCCGAATCGGCCTTCGCTCCCGTGCGCTCTTCCGCGGGCAGCCGCTGCTCGACGATCCAGCGCACGACACCGCCCATGAACATCGTCGCCGATGTCGAGATCGGCAGGTACACGCCCACGGCCACCGGCAGCGAGGGAATGCCAAGGACCTCCATCGCGATGGCGAGGAACGCGCCTATCAGGATGAGTCCCCACGGCAGCTTCTGCGTCAGAATTCCGTCGACGACGAGCGCCATGATCTGCGCCTTCGGGGAATCGAGCTTCTCGACGGTGCGTCCGCTCACGTCCTGCGGATAGCGGCCGGCAATTCCGGGATCCACGAGATAGTGGATCGTGTGCTGCGCGTCCACGAGATACTTGCCCGCCGGCGCGCCGCCCTGCGTCTCGTAGAGGTGACCAACCTGATACGATACACCCTTCACGGTCTCCGTCGCACCAGGATCGATCGTCGACAGCACGACGCCGGGGTAGCTCTTCTCGACGATGGTGCGATGCGCGGTGTTGAGCAGCGCGATCATCCCGCCAATGAGCAGCGCCGACGTCGTCACGCCGAAGAGGAGTCCGATCTGCTGGCGCGCCGGCGTCGCTCCCACGATGTATCCGGTCTTGAGATCCTGCGACGTGGCGCCGGCCACGGCCGCGGCCACGCACACCACGCCGCCAATCGTGAGGGCGAGCACGCGATGCTCCACGCCCGTCCATCCGATCGCGAGGAAGATCAGCGCGGTGAGCAGCACCGTCGCGACGGTCATGCCTGAGATCGGATTGGATGACGCGCCGATCTGCCCCGTGATGCGACTCGAGACGGTGACGAACAGAAAGGCGAAGCCCACGGCCAGTACGGCCGCGAAAACGTTGATCGAGATCTGTGGCAGCGCAATCATTCCGATGGCGCACGCCAGAATGCCCGCGAGGACGATGGTCATCGACAGATCGCGATCCGTGCGCGGGCGAGCGATGGCGCCAGAGCGATCGCCGGATGATCGCCGAAAGCCGCCGACCAGCGCCGCCATGATCGTCGGCATGGAGCGCAGCAGGCTGATGATTCCCGCTGCCGTGACCGCGCCAGCGCCGATGTAGTAGACGTAGTTCGCGCGCACCGCGGTCGCATCCATGTCGCTGATGAGCGCCGTGCCGGGCGGAATGATCGTCGTCAGCCCGGCGCCGAACAGCTTGATCGTCGGAATCAGCACGAAGTACGAGAGGCAACCCCCCGCGAACAGAAAGCCCGCGATGCGCGGTCCGATGATGTAGCCCACGCCGGTGAGCTCCGGACTGATCTCCGCCCGGATCTCGCCGAACAGCTCGATCCTGCCGCCGGGCGCGATGCGCTGGAACACGTAGCGCGGCACCTCCTGCCAGAGATGCAGCCCACTCACGAGAAACTTGTACAGCGCCGCGAGTCCGAAGCCGAGGAAAACGGTGCGCGCCTGCACACCGCGCTCCTCGCCGACGATGAGCACCTCCGCTGCCGCCGTTCCCTCGGGATACTTGAGCGTCTTCCGCTCCTTCACGATCAGCGCGTTGCGCAGGGGAATCATGAGGAACACGCCGAGCAAGCCACCGACGACCGCGACGGCCGCGACCTTCGTCCACGGAAGATTGTAGCCGAGGAGGAGGAGGGCGGGGAGCGTGAAGACGATTCCAGCGGCCACGGACTCGCCCGCGGATCCCGTGGTCTGCACCATGTTGTTCTGCAGGATCGTCGCGGGCTTCGCGCCGAAGGACTTCGAGATGTATCTGAAGATCGTGATCGACAGCACGGAGATCGGAATCGAAGCGCTGACGGTCAGTCCCACTTTGAGCGCGAGGTAGACGCTGGAGAGCGCGAACACGAGGCCGAGCACGATGCCGAGCACGATCGCGCCGGGCGTGAGCTCGGCGATATCCCGGTCCGCTGCGACGTACGGGACGTGCTCGCCGTCGGCATCGGCGGCGAGCGGAATCTTGTCTGCCTCCGCATCGAGCGGCGGCTGGGTAATGGTCGACATGTGCTCCTCGTCGAGTGACGCGGCAATATGGCCGGGCGGCAGCGAATCCGGGAAGAGAGACGCGAGCTTCCGGCTCTCCGGCCACTCGGCGCATACCCCTGCTACGGCAGCGCTCGCGTAGTGGCCTCCCTCCTCGCATTCGCGATCCGGCGAGCGCGCCACGCGAGCCAGCCCAGAGCCGCCACGATGACGCCGAGCGGCAGCAGCGTCCCCAGCATCGCGATTGCAGCGGCGATGAAAGCAATGAAGTTCCGCCATGCCTGACGGAATGCCTCCCCGAGCACGCCCCAGCTTCCCGTCCCCGCCACGACGGGCAGCTTTTCGTGCACGGTGACCGCGAGGGTGCTCATCGCGGCTCGCGTGCGGAGAAAGCGCATCCGTCCTTCCTGCCGCTCGATCTCCTCGCGCACGCGCGCGAGCTCGCGCTCCACCGCGAGCACGTCACTGAGCTTTCCGGTGCGCGTGCCGAGGATGTCGATGAGGCGCTGCTCCAGCTTGCGTCCGTTCTCCGCGCGTGCGGCAACGTCCACGAACTCCTCGCCAACATCTTCGGCGCTCACGTTCACGGACTCGAGATGGCCGATCGGCTGCAAGCCGTTGATCGCGTCATCGAATCGCGCAGCGGGAATCTTGATCTCGAGGGTTGCCGAGTGAGTCTGGTCGGTGCCGGCCACGATCGAGCTGTTCGCGATGTAGCCGCCAACGCGCGCCGCGAGCGCGCGCACCGCGCGGATCCCCTGCTCGAGCGAGTCGACCTGCACGCTGGCCTGTCCGGTGCGAATGATCATCGAGCTGACGACGGAATCGCTCGTGGTGTGCGCCGCCGGCATCTGAGTCGCGGCAGCATCGGAAACCGCCGGTGCGTCCGGCTGCGGCGCACTGACGGCGGACACCACGCTCTCGTTTAGGATCGGCGCGTCTTTTCGCGCAGGTATCAACGCTTTCGAGAGCTCATCGCGTGCGCGCGTCTCGCCAGAGTTTGCCGTGCCGCGGTTGCAGGCGGTGAGCAGCGCGGCGATGCACAGCAGAACGGATGTACTCCGCATGTCGTCCTCGATGTGAGCGGCGGGCCGAAATGGCCCGCACGATCATGGGACGCTTGCGGCCGGCGGTCTTGCACACGCCGGAGGTCAATGATGCGCGGGGTTAGCTCTCGATCGTCGCGCCAAGCGTGGTGAGCGCGCCCCGCAGATCGTTGAGCAGCGTCTCGGGGTGCTCGTGTCCCTCGTACACCACCTCTGCCGCCGCGCGCCGCATCCATTCCTGTTGATCGCCCGTTCCATCGCTTCGCGTGATCACGACCGTGCGCACGTTCTCCAGTCGATGGTCATCCGAGACGAAGTCGAGCACGCGCTTCACGTCGGGCTCGGGCATGGTCACATCGAGGAAGAGCAGATCGGACGGCTCTTTCTCCAGCGCCGCGATGCACGCGGTGCCCGTGTCGCACGTGCGCACACGCACGCCGAGCGAGCGAAGAAGATCGGCGAGCAGCGTGCGCGCGTCGTAGTCGTCGTCCACCACGAGTGCGCTGTGCATCGTCTTCCGCTCACGCAGCCGCTCCAATACATCGATCAGCACGCGGCGGTCCACGGGCTTCACCAGATAATCGGTGACCCCGAGCGAGAAGCCGAGCGAGCGCTCGGAGACGATCGACATGACGATCACCGGCGTCCGGCACAGCTCCGGGTCGTTCTTGATCTCGCGCAGCACCTGCCAGCCGTCCTTCTCCGGCATCATGATGTCCAGCGTGATCGCGAACGGTTTGAGAATGCGCGCGAGCTCCATTCCGCGATCGCCATTGAGCGCCCCGACCACGCGAAAGTGCGCCGGCGCGAGCGAATCGCGAAGCAGCGAGATGACTTCGGGGTCGTCGTCGATGGCGACGATGATCGGATCGTTCGAGAGTGTGGCATCGTCCGGGACGACCCCCTGATCGCCCACCAGCGCTTCCCCGAGCGGACGAATCGGAAAGCGCATGCAGAACGAGGTGCCTCGTCCAGGCTCGCTCTGCACCGAGACCGTTCCGCCGAGCAGCTCGACCGTCCGCTTCACGATCGCGAGCCCCAGTCCGATTCCCTGAAAGCGGCGTGTGGTGCCCGATTCAACCTGCTGAAAATCGTCGAAGATGACGTTGAGATTTTCGGGGGCGATGCCTATGCCCGTATCGCGCACGTACGTGACCATCGTATCGCGTTCTTCCTCTTCGACGGAGAGCTCCACCTCGCCACCCTCCGGCGTGAATTTCACCGCGTTGGAGGCGAGGTTGAGCACCACCTGCTTGTACTTCGCGCGATCGAGGCGCACGCGACGCTTGATGCGCGTCCGCACCGAGACGCGCAGATTCTTGTCGCGCGCGAAGGAGGTGATCGCGTCCTTTACCTCCGCGAGCACCGCGCTCGGATCGAACTCGTCGACGCGCAGCTCGGCGCGTCCCGACTCGATTTTCGCGAGATCGAGCACGTCGTCGATGAGCAGCTGGAGATCCTTTGCCCGGCGCACGATCGACTGCACAGCGCGCTCCTGCTGCTCGCTCACCGTTCCGTACACGCCGTCGCGCAGAAGACCCGCGTAGCCCAGCACGGCGTTGAGCGGCGTGCGGAGCTCGTGCGACATCGTCGCGAGAAAGCGCGCCTTGGCCTCGCTGGCCTCGACGAGCGCGCGCGCCCGCAGCGCCAGCTGTTCGTTCGCAGCGAGGAGCTCCTGGCTGATGCGCGCATATTCGTCCGTCTGCGCCTCCGCGCGCTCGTGCGCGCGCTCGAGCGCCACGCGCTGTTCGTCGAACTCAGCCGGTTGGCCCACCAGCCATCGCGTGTGATCCTCGACGATGACATAGAACGTGCGTGGCTTTGGATCGGAATTGCCGATGAACGCGAGCTGGACCACTGGTTTGTCGAGCGCACTTCGACCGAGAATACCGTCGACTACCTCGGCGGCATCTTTCTCGACGGCATCGGCGAGCGCGCGGCCATCCAGTGAATGGACAAGCCCGAGCTCGCGCTCGAGCGCACCATTGCTCTCGCAGATCTTGCCTTCTGCATCGACCCCGAGTATCGGGAAGGGGAGAAGTGAAATGAAGCTCACGGGAGTCAAAGAATGCGAATTGAAGCGCGTATCTCGTTGTGAAATATCACGTTCGCCAACTGTGACGGGTAATGCAATTCATACGCCCATAACGTCTTCCGAGCAGCTGTGGAGCGTGTTTGCGACCCAATTCAAAACCAACCCTGCAATGCGCAACATGAAAATGCGGACTCTGCTCTGGACGATGGTCGCGCTCGCGGGCGCCGAGGGCATGCACGCGCAGCAACCAGCCTCGGCAGCTGGGATTTCGGCTCCGATCTCCGGCGTGGGCTACCACATCACGATCGACAGCGCGGACGCTGCGCAGCGGAGGATTCGCGTCGCGATGACGTTTACTGCTGCCTCATCGGACCCGGTGCTGCTCGCGATCCCGGCATGGACGCCGGGCTCCTACGAGCTCACGTACTGGGCCCGGAACGTCTCGGCATTCACGGCATCCAGCGGCGGCCATCCACTGGCCTGGGATAAGGCGGATTATCAGACGTGGCGCGTGCGCCCCGCTGGCGCGGGCCCCGTGTCGGTGTCCTTCGAGTACCGGAACGACTCGCTCGACAACTCGAACTCGTGGAGCCAACCCGACTTCTCGCTGCTCAACGGCGCCACCCTCTTCCCATATCCGGCGGGTCGCCCGTTTGATTTCGCGAGCACCGTGGAGCTGCGCCTGCCGCCGAGTTGGCGCGTGGCCACGGGGATGCCGGCGACAGGGCACAACACGTTCAGCGTCGGCAATTATCACGATCTGGTCGATTTTCCGATGATGGCGGGACGCTTCGACTTCGACAGTACGCGCGTCGGCACCGGGTGGCTCCGGTTCGCGAGCTATCCTGCGGGAGTGGAAACCGCTGCACGCCGCGCGAGCACGCTCTCGGATCTCGCGAAGATCATCCCTGTCGAGTCCACGGTGTTCGGCGAAACGCCATGGACTACTTATACGGTCATGCAGATCGCCGATTCCGCGTTTGCCGCCATCGTGGGGCTCGAGCATCAGAATTCGCACGTGGATCTCACCAACGTGCTCGCGATCGGACAACCGGTGCTCACGTCGGTGTACGCGCACGAGATCTTTCATGCCTGGAACGTGAAGCGGTTGCGCCCCGTCGACATGTGGCCGTACCAGTATGCGCACGAGCAGCCAACGAGCTGGCTCTGGGTGAGTGAAGGAGTGACGGACTACTACGCCGACCTCGCGCTCGTGCGCGGTGCCGTGAGCGATAGCAACGCCTTCTTCGAGACGACCGCTGGAAAGATCCGCGAGATTGCCGATCTACCGCCATTCGGACTCGACGATGCGTCGCTCTCTGCCTGGATTCATCCCACCGATGGTACGGCGGATGCGTACTATCCGAAGGGCTCACTTGCCGGATTGATGCTCGACATCCTCATTCGCGATGCGAGCGACAACAAGCGCTCGCTCGATGACGTGATGCGCGGGCTCTATCGGCAGGACTACAAGGCGGGAAAGGGCTTTACTGCCGACGATTGGTGGAACGCGGTGCAGAGCGCTGCCGGAGGTAAGTCGTTCGCCGACTTCAATGCGCGCTACATCGATGGACGTGATCCGTATCCGTGGCAGACGGTGCTTCCCCTCGCCGCGCTGCAGCTACGTTCCGACTCCGTGCGAATTCCCGTGCTCGGCGTGACGATGTCGCAGGAGGACAATGGATCGCGCATCACCGGAATTGCGTCGGGCTCCACGGCGGAGCTGGCGGGCGTCCGGCCCGGCGACGATCTCGTATCCGTGGGCGACCTTCCGGGCAGCGCGCCTGCTCTGTCCGAGCATCTGCGCGCCAAATACGGGAGTGCTCCGAACGGCACCATCATCCCGATCACGATCGTGCGCGACGGAAAGCAAAGCTCTCTCGCCGGACCGTTGCAGTTCACGTGGCGCGTCGATCTTCACATTGCGCCTCTGCCTGGAGCGTCGGCGAAGGCCGTGCGCGTGCGCAGCGGAATCCTGCACGGCGCGACGGAGTGAGCGGCAGAGGGTGTTACGGGCTCGGCGCGGTTCGGCGATACCAGTTCACCATCGAGGAGTCGCGCGGCGCCGGGACCGGTGCGTGCGCCCGCATCAGCTGCTCGATCTCGCTGAGCTCGCGAGGGCCGCGCGAGATCCACTCCACGCCCGCGTCCGTCGCGAAGTAGTCATCCTCGATGCGCACGCCAATGTTCGCGTACCGCTCGACCGCCGGTCGCAGCTTCGCGATCAGTGCGCGATTGCGCGGTGTGCTCGGCAGCTCATCGAGCACGGTGGGACGGACGTAGATGCCGGGCTCGATCGTGAACGTGTTACCAGGCTCGATGCGG
>DASXQD010000137.1:0-4185 GCA_036493195.1 Gemmatimonadaceae bacterium
ACCCGCCATTCCCAAGGCTGCACCCAAGCCGGGAGATCCGCGTGCTCCGAAGGCGCCGATCTGGGCGCCGCGCCAGTCGAAGGCGCCACAGACCCACGTAAAGCCCCGCGACACGTCGCAGAAGTCGGGTCAGCGCGGCCGCTAGATCGGGGCACTCGTGGCGCTCACCGCGACGATCTACAACTTCGATATCGAGCTCGCGAACGTCGATCGCAGCGTCTACGAAACGCTCGCCATACGTGTAGCGCAGCAACCCTCCGAGACGGAGGAGTACCTGCTCACGCGCGTGATCGCGTACTGTCTCGAGTACGCGGAGGGAATCGCCTTCTCGCGCGGGCTCGCCGAGCCGGATGAGCCTCCGCTCTCCGTGCGTGATCTCACCGGCGCGCTTCGGCTCTGGGTGGAGTTCGGCTCGCCAGACGCAGCGCGCCTGCACAAGGCGAGCAAGGCGTCGCCGCGCGTGGCGATCTACACGCACAAGGATCCCTTGCAGCTGCTACGGCAGATTGCGGGTGAGCGGATTCATCGAATTGAGGACATCGAGCTCTATGCCGTCGATCGCGCGCTGCTGGCGTCTCTCGTGGCGAGACTCGAGCGGCGAATGAGCTTGCAGCTGTCTCTCACGGAGGGGCATCTCTATCTCGCGCTCGGTGACGAGTCGCTGGATGGTGCCATCGTCCGACACTCGCTCGTTGCGGCCGGATAGTCTAGCACGTTCAGTCCAACTTTTGGTCCAGGAGCGCACAGTGGTAGAAATCTCGGTCGATGGTGAGAAGGCGGTATTCGAGGTGGAGGGGTGGGACAAGATGTGGTCGTTGCGCAGCCGGCTCGAGATACCGCTCGTGCACATCAAAGCCGTTCGTGCCGATCCCACCGTCGCTCGCGGGTGGCATCACGGCTTTCGCCTGCTCGGCAGCAACATTCCGGGCGTCCTCACGGCGGGCACCTTTCATCGCGACGGAAACAACGTTTTCTGGGACGTGCACGATCCGGAGCGAACGATCGTTCTCGATCTGGACCACGAGTTTTACGACAAGCTCATCATCGAGGTCGAAGATCCGGCGGCAGCCGTCCCGCTGCTCGAGAAGAGGATTGGCTCGGCGCGCGAGTGATTCGCTCCATGCCGTGTCGGACCGTGCCAAGCGCACCGGACGACGCTATCTTTCGCTTGACTCATGACCACACGTTACATCCGGTGACCACACCCCGCCGCCCTCGTCGACCGCGTCGTCGTACGAGCACCGCGCCGCGTCCGACTTCGCTCCCCACCAGCCGAAATGCCTATCAGGCCACGCGCGAGTGGCTGCTGGCGCGACACGGCTCCGTGTGCGCGTACTGCGAGCGCCGATTCGACGCCGAGCTGATGACACTCGATCACGTCACACCGCGGCGTGGCCAGACTGCCTACGACCGGCGCGACAACCTCGTGCTGTGCTGTCCTGCCTGCAACGCGCAGAAGGCCGACCAGCCATTCCTCGCCTTCCTGCTCGCGCGTCGAGCTCGCGCGGCCAGCCTTCTGCGCTACGGCGAGCATCTGAGCCCCATGTTGTTGCAGCTCGCGCGCGAGATCGCGGGTCCGGAGGCATCGGCACGCGCCTCCCGGCTGGCGGATCCCGACTATCCCTATGCCGACTGACGCGACGACCACGGTAGACCGGCAGCTCGGCAAGCTGCTCGATCACCTCGAGTGGGCAGACAGGCGGGTGCTCGACTCTCTTCGCGCGATGCCGAACCCGGATCAGCGGGCGCTCGATCTCTACGCGCACGTGCTCGGCGCCGAGCATGTGTGGCTGTCGCGAATATCGAAGCGCAGGCCCCAGGAAAGGGTGTGGCCCGATCTCTCCCTCGAGCGCGCGGCGACTTTGGCCGCGGAGAATGCAGCCGGGCTACGGGCGCTTCTCGAATCGTGCTCTTCCGACGAGCTGCAGCGGAAAATCGCCTACAACAACAGTGCCGGGATCGCCTTCGAGTCCACGGTTGAGGATATGCTGCTTCAGGTAGTTCTTCACGGCTGCTATCACCGCGGGCAGGTGGCGCTCGTGTTGCGCGGCGCCGGTGCCCAGCCATCGCCCACGGACTACATCGCGTTCGTTCGCGGTTCTCCGGCGGCCACCACGCTCCCACCTCGCCGGTAGCGATCGCTCGTCATCGGACCAGAGATACACGTCAGAGCCTCACGAGAAAGAGCACCAGCAGAATGAGTGCGGCGAGGACACCCGTGTTCCTGCGAATGGCGAGCGCCAGAAGCGCGATCGGAACGAGGAGCGCAAACAAATCGGAATGCTGCATGATCCGCGTGACGACGTGATGAATCGAGGGGCTTCATTTGAGAGAGCGAAAAGCACCGCAAAAAGCGGACATGCCTGAGGAATTTTCGGCGGATGACCGCTGCTGGCGAAGTGATTCGACTCGATGTAGTCTTTCGTTCCTCGTACGGACCATGATCACCCCGCACTCGGATTGCACATGAACGATACGTCTCTCTTTCTCCTCGCCCGATTCGTTCACGTCGTATGCGGCGTCGCCTGGGCGGGCGCTGTCTTCTTCGTTGCCTTGATTCTTCTTCCCGCCATCCGTGCGACGGGTCCTACGGGTGGTGCGCTCATGCAACAGCTGGTGCGGGTGCAGCGCCTTCCGGTGTACCTGATGGTGCTCGCAATACTGACGATACTCTCGGGATTGTCCTTGTTCTGGCTGGACTACTCCGCCTTTGGAAAGGCGTGGATGCACACGGGTCCGGGCCGCACCTTCTCGGCCGGCGGCGCTCTCGGGATTTTAGCTGCGATCTTCGGAATGGTCGTGAACACGCCGGCGGCGAAAAAGATGGGTGTGCTGGTCGGCTCGATTCAGGCCGCCGGGAAGCCGCCCTCTCCGGAGCAGGCCGCGGAGATGGGGCGTCTGCAGCAGCGCCTCTATCGGGCGACACAAGCCGTGGCCGTGATCATCGTGCTCGCCGTCATCTGCATGGGCGTGGCTCGCTACATCCCCTGATGCTCCGGCCGTCGCGCGCGGCGTTCGCGTTCATTTTCATCACCGTCACTCTGGACATGCTCGCGCTCGGGATCATTGTGCCCGTGCTGCCGAAGCTCATCTTTGCATTCGAGGGTGGTGACGTCGCGCACGCCGCGCGCATTGTGGGGGTCTTCGGCTTTGCGTGGTCGGCGATGCAGTTCGTCGCATCACCGGTCATCGGCGCGGTGTCGGATCGATTCGGGCGGCGACCGGTCGTCCTGTTGTCGAACTTCGGGCTCGGGCTGGACTACCTCGTGATGGCGATGGCGCCGAGTGTGCCGTGGCTGTTCGCGGGACGGATAATCTCGGGCATTACCTCATCCAGCTACCCAACGGCAAGCGCCTACGTCGCCGATGTCACCGCACCCGAGCAGCGCGCGGCAAAGTTCGGGATGCTCGGTGCCGCATTCGGGCTCGGATTCATCATCGGACCGGCCGTGGGCGGCGTGCTCGGCGACATCGACCTGCGACTTCCATTCTGGGTTGCGGGCGGGCTCAGTCTCGCGAATGCGGCATACGGATATTTCATTCTGCCGGAGTCGCTACCGCCGGAGAGACGCGCTCGCGTGCCGTGGCACGTGGCGAATCCGCTCGGATCGCTCTCGTTCTTGCGCGCACGTCCCGAGCTGCTGGCGCTCGGCGCGACCTTCTTTCTCTACTATTTCGCGCACGAAATATATCCGACGCTGTTCGTGCTCTACGGGGACTATCGCTATGCGTGGTCGGCGCGCGAGCTGGGGCTCACGCTCGCACTCTTCGGCGTGGGGTCGACGATCACGTCGGCCTTCCTGATCGGCCCGATCGTCAAGCGCATCGGCGAGCGCAACGCGATGCTGCTGGGCCTGTCGCTCAGTGCGACGAGCGCGCTCGTGATCGCTCTCGCATACACGGGCACCCTCTTTTTTCTCAGCATCCCGATTGCATCATTGGGCGGTCTCACGTCGCCGTCGCTCATGGCAATCGCGTCGCGACAGGCGAGCGAGACCGAGCAGGGGAGACTGCAAGGCGCACTCGGGAGTTTGCAGGGAATCGCGATGATGATCGCGCCGCTGGTGCTGAGCCAGATCTTCGCGACCTCGATCCAGCGCGGAGGACGGGACTATGCGGGCGTGCCGTTCGCATTCACGGCGCTCGTGATATGCACGGCGCTCGTTCTCGCGGCTCGCGCCACTC
>DASXQD010000138.1:0-8522 GCA_036493195.1 Gemmatimonadaceae bacterium
CACGATGAGTACAGTGACGACGAGCACCGCACCCAAAAGGAGGCGGTGCGAGAGCTTCACGACGCCCGGGTCGATGGAGAGCGCAATCGATATCCGAAGCCGCGTACCGTCTCGATGAGATCGGACGCGATACCGAGTTTCATGCGGAGCCGCTGAATGTGCATGTCCACCGTGCGCGTCTGGATGTCAGGCGCGGCGTCCCACACCGTCTCGAGCAGGTGCGCGCGCCCCTGCACGCGCCCGCGGCGCTCGGCCAGCGTGAGCAGCAACTTGTACTCTGTGGCCGTGAGCTCCACTTCCTCCCCGTCGATGCTGACACGATGTGCGGAGCGGTTGATCTCGATCGGCCCGATCGTGAGCACATCGCTCGCCGCATTGCCATCGGAAGACAGTCGCCGAAGAATCGCTCCCACGCGCAGCACGAGCTCCTGCGGGCTGAACGGCTTCGCGAGATAGTCGTCGGCGCCGAGCGAGAGTCCGCGAATGCGATCGGCTTCCTCGCGACGCGCCGTGAGCATCAGCACCGCAACCTCGCGAGTGCTCTCGGCCGCGCGCAGCTGCTCGAGTACCTCGAATCCCGACATGCCCGGAAGCATGAGGTCGAGCACCACGAGAGCGGGACGCTCCTCACGCGCCGCCTGCAGCGCCTCGGTTCCTGTGGACGCGGTGGACACCCGGTATCCGCCCTTCGCGAGATGATAGGCGACGAGCGCGACGATGTCCTTCTCGTCGTCCACCACCAGCACGCGCTCGCCGCCCGCGGGCGCGATCACGTGGCCACCGTGCGAAGACGTTCCTGAATGCGCGCAGCGATCATCTCGATTGCGACCTCGTTCCGGCCGCCGTGCGGCACGACGATGTCCGCGAATTGCTTCGTAGGCTCAACGAACTCCTCGTGCATGGGTCGAACGGTCGCGAGATACTGATCCAGAATGTCGTCCAGCTGCCGCCCGCGAACGCGCATGTCCCTGCGGATGCGGCGGATGAGCCGGATGTCCGCCTCGACATCGACGAAGATCCTGATGTCACACAGCGCGCGCACTCGTGAATCCCAAAACAGAAGAATGCCATCCGCGATCACGACGTCCGCACAGCTCACCCTTTCCGTACGCGATGTGCGCAGGTGCGTCGTGAAGTCGTACACCGGCGTGTCGATCGCCGCGCCGCTCGCAAGCGCCTCGAGCTGATCGCCGAGCAGCTCCATGTCCACCACATCTGGATGGTCCCAATTGAGCTGTTTGCGCTGGTCGAGCGTGAGATGAGACATGTTGCGATAGTATGCATCCATGCTCACGGACGCGACGGAACTGTCCCTCAGCAGCTCCGCCACCTTCCGTGCAACGGTGGATTTTCCGGATCCGGAACCGCCGGCGACACCGACGATCAACGACGGCATCGCGTGGTCTCTGCGGATGGATGTTCACCCATCGGCGCCCGAATGAGAAGCGCGAAGTCGGTCACGATCGTGTAACCCATGCCTCGAAGTTGGGCCGCCCGCGCGTGGCGGTCAACGGCGGCGTGCGCACTCGCACCCCTCCGGCAGGCCGGCTAACTTTTCCCGATGCGATACCTCGCGCGTGCTGCACTCGTTCTGCTGCCGCTCGCCATCATTGCGGCTGGAGCGAGTGCACGCACGCACGCGCCCCGCGAGCTGACGCTGTTGGTGGCCTCGACGACCGATGTGCACGGCCACCTCCTGGGTTGGGACTACTACGCGAATCGCCCCGACACCGCGCGCGGCCTCGCGCGAGCAGCCACGATCGTGGACTCGCTGCGCGCCGCGGCACCCGGCCGCGTGGTGCTCGTCGACGCCGGCGACATGCTCCAGGGCACGCCGCTCACGTACGTCGCCGCGCGCCGTGCTCACTACACCGTTCATCCCGCGTTCGCCGCGATGAACGCGATGCACTACGATGCCGCGGTGGTCGGCAATCACGAGTTCAATTACGGACTTCCATTTCTCTATGCATCGGAGAGGGGCGCCCACTTTCCGCTGCTTGCCGCCAACGCGTATCCGGCAGCCGGGCCCGCGCCATTCGCCGGACGCACGATCGTCGAACGCGACGGCGTGCGCATTGCGCTCGTCGGTGCGACCACGCCCGGCTCGAACGCGTGGGATCGCGACAACCTCGCGGGCAAGCTCACCATCGGCTCCATCCTTCCAGCCGTGCGCGCCCAGGTGGATTCCGCGAGGCGCGAGCACGCCGATGTCGTAGTGGTGGTGTTGCACACCGGTCTCGACGAGCCATCGAGCTATGATACCATGGCCACTCGCTTGCCGAGCGAGAATGTCGCTGCGGAAGTCGCACGCCGGGTGCCGGGAATCGATCTCATCGTCTACGGCCATTCGCACAAGCAGATGGCAGACACGGTAATTGGCGGCGTCCTCCTCACCCAGCCGAAGAACTGGGCCACGAGTGTCGGCGTGGCCGAGTTGCATCTCGCAAACGACAACGGCGCGTGGCGCGTGATGGGCAAACGCTCGCTTCTCGTCCTCACAGCCGGTCACGCGGAAGATGCATCCATCGTGCGCGCGGCGGCCGCGGGTCACGAGGCGGCTCGCAGTTACGTGGCGACGGTGATCGGAAGCACCGACGCTCGCTGGAGCGCGGACTCCGGACGCGTGATCGACACGCCGCTCGCCGATCTGATCCTCGATGTGGAACAGCGCACCACGCACAGCGATCTTGCCTCCACCGCGGTGTTCGATGTCGGCGCGAAGATCGATTCCGGACCGATCACCGTCGGCGAGATCGCCCGGCTCTATCCCTACGAGAACACGCTTTCGGCCGTTCGCATCACCGGCGCGCAGCTCGAGGCCTACCTCGAATACAGCGCCCGCTACTATGGTACGTTCGGCACGGGCGAGCCTCCGGTGCACACCGATGTGCCTGGCTACAATTTCGACGTCGTCTCGGGCGCCGAGTATACGATCGATCTCTCTCGTCCGGCGGGCAGCCGCATCACCTCGCTCTCGGTGCGCGGCAGGCCCGTGTCCGATGCCGACACGTTCACCCTCGCGCTGAACAACTATCGTCGATCGGGCGGCGGCGGATACGCCATGCTCAAGGACGCGCCCGAGGTATACACGAGCACGAGGGAGATCCGCGACTTGCTGATCGCGGAGGTCGAGCGGCGAAAGCACATTTCACCGCGCGACTATTTCCAGCGCAACTGGTCCATCGTTCCCGCCGCGGCAATTCCTCCCGCGTATCTCGCGACCCATCATTACACACAATGACTCGGATCATCCCCGTATTCGTGAACTCTGCAAAGATCGAGTTGTCGAGCGACTCCACCGCACTCGACGCCGTGCGCCTCTGGAACGAGGCGGCCGCGCGCGACGTGGTGGACGGCACGCGGGTGGTGCTCGATGATCGCGGGCTGCCGATCGATCCCGCCACCGCGGTGCACGGCGGCTCGATCTTTCGACTCGTCCCGGCTCGAGCGGCTGGCGATGCGCACGATGAGGCGGAATAGATAGTGGAGGCGATCGCCCGCGAGCTGCTTCTCGCGCTTCCCAAAGCGGAGCTGCACTGCCATCTCGACGGATCCGTTCGCCCGGAGACGCTCATCGAGCTCGCCGCCGAGCGCGAGATCACGCTGCCTGCGCACACGGCACTGGGTCTGAGCGAGTACATGCTCGTGCGCAACGCGCAGAGCCTCGAGGACTATCTCACGCGATTCTCCGTCACGCTCTCCGTGATGCAGGATGCCGAATCGCTCGAGCGAGTCGCGCGCGAGCTCGTGATCGACGCGTCGCGCGAAGGCGTTCGCTACATCGAGATCCGCTACTCGCCGGTGCTCAACACGCAGGAAGGGCTGTCGCTCGATGAGGCCGTGGAAGCGCCACTGCGCGGCGTCGCCGCCGGCACGTTCGAGACCGGCACGAGCGCACGCCTGATCATCTGCGCGCTCCGGCACCTCGAGCCCGCCGTGTCGAGCGAGCTTGCGCGGCTCGCCGTGGCCTACATGCACAAGGGGGTCGTCGGCTTCGATCTTGCGGGCGGCGAGCGAGGGCATCCCGCAGCGGAGCACGTCGAGTCGTTCGCATACGCGCGCGCACACGATCTCGCGGTCACGGTGCACGCGGGCGAGGGCGACGGCGCCGACTCCGTGCGCCAGGCCGTGCACTTCTGCGGCGCGAACCGCATCGGCCACGCAACGAGGCTCTGCGAGGATGCCTCGCTGTCGCAATACGTGAACGATCGCCGCATCGCGCTGGAGATCTGTCTCACGAGCAACGTGCAGACACGCGCGGCGGCGTCATACGAGATGCACCCGCTGCGCTCGTACTTCGACCGTGGTCACAACGTCACGCTCAACACCGACAATCGCCTGATGAGCGGCGTGATGCTCACGGATGAGTACGAGCACGCGGCGGCCTCGCTGGGCTTCACGCTTCCGGAGCTGGCAAAGATCGCACGCAACGGCTTCGAGAGCGCGTTCGCGGCGTGGCAGGAGCGCAAGAAAATGCTCGATGCGTTCGACCGCGACGTGCCAGCGATCCTCGCACGCTCGTGAGCGCCGAGCCCGAGATGGTTGCTCGCGCCGCCGACTTGATACGCGAGAGAATTGGCAGCGCGATCGACACCGCCCTCATCCTCGGCTCCGGACTCGGAGGGCTCGCCGATCACATCGAGAACCCGATCTCGATTCCATTTCGCGCGATCCCCGGCTTTCCGCCATCCCGCGTGCCCGGGCACGCCGGCCGATTCGTTGCGGGGAAGCTCGGCGCGCGGCGCGTCATTGTTGCTGCAGGCCGGTATCATCTCTACGAAGGGCACTCGCCCGACACCGTTGCCATGCCCGCGCGCGTCTTGCACGCGTGCGGCGTGCGCACGTTGTTCGTGTCCAACGCGGCGGGCGGAATCAACCGCTCGATGCACCCAGGTGATCTCATGATCATCGAGGACCATCTGAACCTCATGTGGCGCACGCCGCTGGCGGGCGCCGCGCGCGAGCACGAGACGCGCTTTCCGGACATGTCCGCGCCCTACGATCCCGTGCTGATTCGCGTGATCCGCGATGCAGCGCTCGAGTGCGGAATCGCCATCACGAGCGGCGTGTACGCGGCGCTGGTCGGACCCGCCTACGAAACTCCCGCAGAGATACGCATGCTCGAGAGGCTGGGCGCAGACGCCGTGGGCATGTCCACGGTGCCCGAGGTGCTCGCCGCGCGCGCACTCGGGATGAGCGTCGCGGGCGTCAGCTGCATCACCAATGTCGCCGCAGGGATGAGCACCTCCCCCCTGGGCCACGCGGAGGTGCTCGAGACGACCGCGCGCGTTGCAGCATCGTTCGAGCGCCTGGTGACGGAGTTCGTGCAGCGAATCGCGCCACCGGCGGATGCATCCGTAGCAGCGCGCTAATCGCTCCAGTGATTCAGCGGCCCGTGGCCGCCTCCTATGTTCGGAGCTGTACGGATAGCACGATGAACCCAGCCGATCGCCTGCTCGACCGCCGCATCCAGCTCGGTTCCGAGCGCGAGCAGCGCCGCGATCGCAGCCGAGAGCGTGCACCCCGTACCGTGCGTATGCTGCGTGGCGATACGCGGATGCGTGAAGGTGCGCACTCGCTCGCCGTGGACCAGCATGTCGATGGCGGCGTCGCCCACGAGATGACCGCCCTTGATCAGCGCCGCTGTCGCCCCGCGCGCCACGAGCATCCGCCCCGCATGCTCCATCGCCGCCACATCGCGCACGGTCTCGCCAACGAGAATCTCGGCCTCGTCGAGATTCGGTGTGACGAGCGTCGCCAGCGGGATCAGTAGCTCGCGCATCGCGGCGACCGCGTCACCTTCGAGTAGTGCGGCACCCGATGCGGACACCATCACCGGATCGACCACGAGCGGCGCGAGCGCATGCCGCCGAACCGCCGCAGCCACGGCATTCACGATCGCTGCATCGGCGAGCATTCCTGTCTTCGTCGCAGCGGGTCGCAGATCGCCCGCGACTGCCTCGATCTGCTCCTCGATCATCTCCACCGGCACGGATATCCACCGCGCGACGCCGCGCGTGTTCTGAGCCGTGATCGCCGTGATCGCCGATGTGCCGAACACCTGAAAGTGATGAAACGTCTTGAGGTCGGCCTGAATGCCCGCACCACCCCCGGAATCGGAGCCTGCAATCGTGAGGGCGATGGGCTGTGGCATGGCCGAAGATTGCCCCCTTCGTCGTATGGGAACAACGCCGCGTGACCAGCGCGTCGCGGGAGAGTCATTTCTAACCGGCACTCGCTCCGCACTTTCCCGTCCAGCGCGGTGAACAATGGACCTACAGCCGATCGCAGCACTGCTCGTCACCACCGATTCGCCCGCATCGCGCCTGTTGAGCGCGTCGCTCGCACCCTCGGTGCCCTCACGCCTCGCAGCCTTCACGCTCACGCCCGTCGGCATGGGTGACGAAGCGCTCGCCAGACTGGCCGAGGACCGCGCGGATGTCGTGCTGCTCGATCTAACCGGCCCGATCGATGTCGCGATGGATCTGCTGGTTCGCGTGCGGGTGGAAGTGCCCGAGACTCCCGTCGTCGCACTGGTCGAGCCGGGGCACAGAGGCGAATCGGTGGGCGCGGCTGCGGTCGAAGCGGGCGCGTGCGACTCGGTCGTGAAGGAGGAGCTGAGCAGCGCGTTGCTCACCCGCGTGCTGCACTACGCGATCGAGCGATATCGTCTCCACGCGACACTGGATCAGCTGTCGCTCATGGATCCGCTCACGGGGCTCTACAATGCGCGCGGATTCCGGACGTTGGCCGAGCATCATCTCAAGCTCGCGCATCGCACGCGCGGCCTCGTGATCGCGGTCGCGGATGTGCGCGCGCTCGATCAGCTGAACGATGCACATGGCCGCGATGCGGGCGACCGCGCGCTCGTTGCCGCATCGCAAGTGTTGCGCGAGACCTTCCGCGCCTCTGACGTGATCGCGCGCGTCGGCGATGATGACTTCGCGACGTTGATGCTCGATGCCACGGATGACACCACGCAAATCGTCGCGCCGCGCCTCATCCAGCGTCTCGAGCACTATCGGGCGGCGCACCGCGACTCGCCCTGGCGACTCGCGATGACGGTGGGACTCGTCCGCGTCGCGCCGGGTATGCATCCCGGCATCGATGAGCTGCTCGCCGAAGCGGGAGCGGCGGCATTGGCCGAGCAGGTGCGCGTGGCATAGCCGCGTCGTTAGCATCCATGCGCAACCCGTCGCAGACGGTACGGCTCACCCGGGAATTCGCGCATGGAAAGCGATCGTTCCACATCCGAAGAGCAGGGCACTCCACGCACGCGGTCGCTGCCGTCGTGGTTTTCGATCATTCCGATTCTCGCGGTGCTCGTCCTCGCCTTGAACTGGGTCTTTCCCTTCGGCCTGCTGCTTGGCGTGCTGTTCGGCCTGATGCTGATTCTCGCGGTGCTCGCCTCCATCCATCACGCGGAGGTCGTTGCCCATCGCGTTGGCGAGCCATTCGGAACGCTCGTGCTAGCCGTGGCGGTGACCGTGATCGAAGTGGCGCTGATTGTCGCATTGATGCTCGCGGGAGGCGAGTCCGCCAACTCGCTGGCACGCGACACGGTGTTCGCCGCGATCATGATCGTCTGCAATGGAGTCGTTGGACTCTGTCTCGTGGTGGGTGGGCTGCGACACGGGACGCTCGCGTTTCGCGTTCAGGGAACGAGCCCTGCGTTGGCGTCGCTTGCCGCGCTCGCCGGTCTCGCGCTCGTGTTGCCGAGCTTCACGACCACGACGGCAGGACCAACGTATAGCGGCTCGCAGCTCGTGTTCGCCGGAATCACATCGCTCGCCCTGTACGGCGTGTTCGTGTTCGTGCAGAACTTTCGTCACCGCGACTATTTTCTGCCCCTCGAAATCGCTGACGAGAACACGCACGCCGAGCCGCCCGCGAGCTCGGTGGCCTTGAGGAGCTTTGCCCTTCTGCTCGTGTCGCTCGTGGGCGTAGTCGGACTCGCAAAGTCGCTGGCGCCGGCACTCGAAGCCGGCGTCGAGCGAATCGGCGCACCGGAATCACTTGCCGGCGTCGTGATCGCGCTGCTCGTCCTGCTGCCGGAAACCGGCGCCGCGATTCGTGCCGCGCAGGCCAACCGTATGCAGAGTAGCTTGAATCTCGCTCTCGGCTCCGGGCTCGCGAGCATCGGATTGACCATTCCGGTAGTCGCCGCTGTGTCGCCTTTCTTCGACTTTCCTCTGGTGCTCGGCCTGCCTTCGATGCAGATCGTGCTGCTCGTGCTCACGATGATCGTTGGCACGCTCACCCTGGGCAGCGGCCGCGCGACTGTGCTCCAGGGAGCCGTGCACCTGGTATTGTTCGCTGCGTTTCTCTTTCTTGCCGTCGTTCCGTAGGCGCGTCTCACCCTCACCACGCCCGCATGTCCGCGAAGCTGCTGACCACCGCCCGCGATCTCCAGCGTCGCAAGGCGCGCGAGCGACACGGTCTCTTCGTGTGCGAAGGCGTTCGCGCCATCGAGGAGCTGGTCCGCAGCCCGCTCGAGATTCGCGGCGTGCTCGTGGCGCCTT
>DASXQD010000139.1:0-4738 GCA_036493195.1 Gemmatimonadaceae bacterium
AGTGCGGTTTGCCACTCTCGCTCGAGACCCGATTGCGTCACGCGGCGAGCCAGATTCGAGCGCGAACTCGACCTCCGCCGAGCTCGTTACATCGCGCGCACGCGCTGACGCACAACCTCGGCGCTCCTCGTCGACAGCGCATCCCCGTCCAGCACTGCGCTCGTCTCGTCGGCTCGACCGACATATCTCGGAATGCGCACCTCGAACGTGCATCCCACTGGATTCTGCTCGCAGAGATTCACGTCGCCACCGAGCAGCCGGGCGAGGTGCCGCGTCACGCTCAGCCCAAGGCCCGTTCCGGCCACTCGGCGCGCCTTGCTCATCTCGACCTGGTAGAACGGCTCGAAGATCCGCGCCCGATGCTCCGGCGCGATGCCAATGCCCGTGTCGCTCACCACGTACAGCATGTCCGCTCCTTCCATGCGCAGTTCGAGCGCGACCGTGCCTTCATTGGTGAACTTGATGGCGTTCGACAGCAGGTTGAGAAGTATCTGGCG
The DNA here is from genome assembly GCA_036493195.1 of Gemmatimonadaceae bacterium. Classification (GTDB taxonomy): domain Bacteria; phylum Gemmatimonadota; class Gemmatimonadetes; order Gemmatimonadales; family Gemmatimonadaceae; genus FEN-1250. The sequence continues at coordinate 498 of DASXQD010000139.1, forward strand.
GAGCTTCGTGAAATCCGTACGACACTCGCACGGACCCGCCGGAATGTTCGTCTCCAACGCGAGTCCCTTGAGCGCCGCCATCGGCTCGGCCAGCGCGACCGCGTCGCGCGCCGCCAGGCAGGCATCGCCACTCTCGACGTACACTTCCTCGCGTCTCGCCTCGAGCCGCGACAGGGAAAGTATCTCGTCGATGAGCGAGAGCAGGTGTTGGCCTCCACTCTTGATTCGCGCGAGCTGCATCCGCTGCTGCTCGTTCACCGGCCCGCTGATTCCGTCGATCATCAGGCTCGAGAAGCCGAGTATGGCGTTCAGTGGAGTGCGCAGCTCGTGAGACATCACTGCGAGGAAATCGCTCTTTGCCTGACTCGCATCCACCGCCTGTCGTCGCGCCAACTCCGCTTCCGAGCGCTGCTGCTCGATCGCCGCGCGAGATTCCGACACGCGCTCAACCATGAGATTGAAGGCGTTGCCGAGCCGTCCCAGCTCGTCGGCGCGATCGATGTGCACGCGACGCTCGTACTCGCCCGTCGACAGGTCGTTGGTGGCCGCGGTCAGCTCCGCGAGCGGCTGTGTCACCTCTCGACTGATGAGCCATGCGAGCAGCGCACCGCCCACGAGTGTGATGAGGGCAACGAAGCTCATTCGCCTCATGAACTCGCGAGGCGGTGCCGAGACGACCGAGCGCGGCATCGCGATCTGGACCACCCATGGCGTAGTGGGAATCGTGGCCTTCGCTCCGAGCATCTCGCCGGTGCGCGGATCTCGATACAGGACTGGCCCCTGCGCCGACTTGAGATCCGCCGGCTGCACGGAGATGTCGCCCGTGATTGTCGTCCGCAATTCGTTGCTCGTGTTCGCGATGTACAGATCGAGTCCCGGGCCCATGATCTCCCGCAGCGCGAGCTCGGCCGTCTTCGACGCCGTGTCATTCGCCAGGCGCACGCGCTGCGCGAGGAATCCGGTCGTGAGACCCGCGCTCACCATGGGCTGCACGTACCACGTGTACACGGAATCGCCGCGCGAGTAGAAAGGACCGGTGTACACCGAATCCAATCCGCCGGGGCGGGTCTCGTGCGAGACGAGCTTCTGCCGCTGAGCATTTTCAGTGACGTCCTCCGCGGACGTTGCGCTTCCCGCGAAGCGCGCGCGCGGATGGCCGGATGCATCCCACACCTCGATCACGCCGGCCGAGTCCGTGGGGAGGATGAGTCGTTCCAGCGCGTGGCTCACGCCGGGCGAAAGATCCAGCGCACCGGTACCTGGCGAACGGAGAAGCCGCTTCACTGCGGAATCACTGGCGACGCTGCGCATCGTCACGCCACGCGCGATGACGCTCGAGTGCAACATCTCCGCCAGCTGGCTCGCGAGCTTCGTCACCCGATCGTTGGCGGCAGTGCTGGCGGAGCGCTCGACCTCGAGATAAGCGGCCCCCGAGGACGCCAGCAGCACGAGCAGAATCAGCCCGGAGATCAGGAGCGGCAGCTTGCGTCCGAGGGGCAATTCCACGGCGTGATCAGCGCGAATGGTGGAGGAGCGATCCGGCGCGCCTCTCAACGACAGCGAGATGCGCCGCGGTTCCGGAACAGTGAAGTGCCCGCACGCACGCTGCAAGGTCCCGGTCCCCAAGGCCACCCGATGCACGCGCTAGAACACGTACCGCAGGCTCAGGCTTCCGTATCCTGTTGAACCATACGGCCCCGGGATGATGTAGCCATCGCCCGTGCCGCCCTGCGCCGCCGTCGCCAACCCCTGAATGTTCGGACCGACGAAGAGGAAACTATAGAACGTGTTGGCGAGCAGATTGTCGCCGCCTGCGAATGCCTCGAGCATCCAGTGCCGCGTGACGGCGCGCCGATATCCGACCTTCGCGCTCAGCAGGTCGTAGCCGCGCACGTATGTCGAGTTGTCGAAGGTCACCGGAACCTTGTCGATGTGCACGAAGGAGCTGGTGAGGAGAAAGCCCTGCTGCGTCCCGAGATCGAGTCCGGCGGCGAACGTGTTGCGCGGCACGCGCGGCACCGCGTTCCCGGAGAAGCTCACCGTTCCGCTGTTGTTGTTGTTGTCGCTCTCGAAGTCGATGAACTTCGCATCGGTGAACGCATACGACAGCCACGGACGCACGAGCGACAGCATGCGCGTCGTGTCGCGCACGAACGCATAGCCTGCGGATGCCTCGATGCCGCGGTTCCGCTGCTTCCCCGCGTTCGTCGTGAACGTGACCGAGCTGGAGGTCTCCGACACGAGCTTGTTGGTGTTCTCGATGTCGAACACGTCGAGCTGCGTGGAGAGCCGCTCGTTCAGATAGGTGCCGGTGGTGCCGAGCTCGTACTGCACCGCGCGCTCGGGCTCGAGCGACAGATCGACCGCTCCGGTGTTCGCGATGACGTTCGAAAGCAGCGGCGGCGTGTATCCGGCGCTCACACTCGCGTAGACGAGCGCGTTGGCGGCAAAGCCCTTGCTCACCTGCACGCGCGGCGTGACCACCCAGTCGAACGACTTGCGCTGCGTCGTCGTCGTGTCGAACAGCGCGCCATCCTTCAGGAGATTGTGGATCGCGAAGTCGTTCTTGTTGAGGCTCGCACCGGCCGTGAGAGCGATACGATGCGGAAGCGCCGCACTCCACTCGGTGAAGATCGAGCCGTTCGTGGCGGAGTTCTCCTGGTTCGTCGGCCGCTCCACGAACGGCGGAAAGGGGAGGATGAATACGCCATTGGTCGAGATCTGCGAGCGCTGCACCAACGCGCCGAGCGAGCCGGTGAGCCCGACGTTCCCGAGCTGCGCATCGTAGCCGAACGCCGTGCGCGCGCCGAAGTTGAATTGCGTGTTGTCCGTGAATCCGTGCGCGAACGGCTGGTTCGCAAAACGCCCCGTCGCGAACAGCGTGCTCTGATTCGAGAAGTGGTCGCCCAGGCGGTAGCGATCGGTGACGCCCGCGATGACGCTGTTGAGATCGATGCGCGAATCGTTGGCGAGATACGCCGGGTTGCTCACCGCCTCGCGCGCGTAGAACGGCGCGCTGTCGATCTCGCCGGCGAGACTCTCGTGCGAGCGCGCGTAGGAGAAGTATCCGGACAGTGTCTGGCGCTCGTTGAGGTTCACGTCGCCGGTCACGTGCACGTAGTTCTTGATCGACCCGCTGTGCGGGCGGAACGAATCGTAGTCCTGATAGCCGTAGTCGACCGAGAGATCGGAGTGCGAGGTCGCCGTCTCGAAGCTCGTGGTCGAGCGCAGCAGGCCGTAGCTGCCGGCAACGACCTGTTCGTTCACGCTCGTCTGGTCAGGCTCCGGTCGCACGCTGTTGAAGAGCACCGTGCCGCCGATCGCGCTCCCATATTTGCTCGACGCGGGTCCCTTGATCACCTCCACGGAGCCGAGTCGCGAGAAGTCGATGTCATCGAGAATCGTGAGTCCGGTGGCATCGGTGATCGGAATGTCGTTCAGGAATACCTGCGAGCCCAATCCGTTCGAGTTCGGGCTGTTCCCGTTCGTGCTCGGGTAGTAGCCGCGAATCGTGATGCGCGCGCCGCCCCACGGCGTGCGCGACTGCATGAACAGTCCCGGCTGCGTGTTGATCGATTGCTCCAGACTCAAGCCGCTCGCGCGCTGGAGATCGGATTCGCTGAGCTCGACCGCCGAGGGCGCGGGGCGACGGGCGGTCACTTCGACGCCTGGAAGCCGCTGATGCGCCGGGGCGAGGCGCACGATCAGGGACTGCCCCGGATTCGTGACGCTCACGTCGGCGCTCACGTAGCCGACGCTGCTCACGCTGAGGCTCGTGATGCTATCCGAAGCCGTGATGCTGAACGACCCGTTCTGGTCGGCCAGGGTGCCGTTCGAGGTGCCTGTGATGACGACCGCGGCGCCTGCGACCGGGCCGCCGGTCTGCGCATCGAGGACGCTCCCATGCACGGTGGACTGAGCGCAAAGAGTGAGCGGAGCTGCCAATATCAGGAGTATTGCAGTCGCCAGAGCCTTCACGTGCGGTGTCCTCGGGTGCGGAGTCGTCATTTTGTAATCTGGGCGACAGGTAGGCTAGCGAGCAGCGGAGGCGTTTGGAAGCACCAACGCATCAAAGACACGCGCTCGTGGGCCCGATGAGCCTCTTGCCGTCCCGGTCGGGTTGCCGTACAAGTAGGGGCCCGAGAGCCACCACAGCCGTAGCGAACCCGTAGGAGGGCGAATGATCTTCGCAATCGTGTTCGCGCAGCTGTGGGGCGTCCTCCAGCTCATCGTGCTGACGA
>DASXQD010000140.1:0-3855 GCA_036493195.1 Gemmatimonadaceae bacterium
AGCGCGTGAAAGGCGGGCTCGTTCGCCTCGACCCCGATCTCGCGGACCTGCTCCGGCTGGGCGCCTACCAGCTGCTCTCGATGCGGAGCGTGCCTGCGTACGCCGCGATTGCACAGACGGTGGAGCTCGCGAAGCAGCGCCACGGGATCGGCGCGAGCAAGCTCGCGAACGCGGTGCTGCGGCGCGTGGATCGCGAGCGGAGCGAGCTCACGCTGCCCACGCTCACCGATCCGGTGGACGCGCTCGCGCTCACGCACTCGCATCCGCGCTGGCTCGTGGCGCGCTGGGTCGCGCGCTGGGGCGCCGCCGAGACGGAACAGCTGCTGATCGCGAACAACACCGAGCCGTCGATCGTGGCGCGGCCGTACGGCATCGTGCGCGAGCAGCTCGAAGCGATGCTCGAGAACGCGGGGATCGATGTGTCCGAGAGTTCGCTCGTGCGCGACAGCATCCAGCTGCCACACGGCATCTCCCTCACGGAGCTCGGCGCCTTTCGCAAGGGGCTCTTTTTCGTGCAGGATCCGGCGTCGACGCTGGTCACGCAGTACACCGATATTCCGCTGGACGCGCGAGTGGCCGATCTCTGCGCCGCGCCGGGTGGCAAGACGCTCGAGCTGTCGCGCACGGCGTCGGTGGTGGTCGCGGGCGATCGCAACTTCAATCGCACCCAGCGGCTCATCGAGAACCTCCGCCGCGTGGAGGCGCGCAACATCTCGTCGATCGTGATGGATGCGCGCAATCCGGCGCTGCGGGAGGTGGACGCGGTGCTGATCGATGTGCCGTGCACGGGCACCGGCACGCTGCGCCGCCACCCCGACGCGCGCTGGCGGCTCCGCATCTCGGATCTGGCGGTAATGGCCGCGTTGCAGCGCAGCATTCTGCGCGCGGCCGCGGCCATCGTGCGGCCCGGCGGGCTGCTCATCTACAGCACCTGCTCGCTCGAGCCCGAAGAGAACGACGCGCAGATCGAGAGCTTCCTCGCGGAGCGCAGCGACTGGCAGCTCGAGCCGCCATCGGAGGGCGTGGTGCCCGCGAGCGTGCTCGATGCCGGGAGGCTGCGCGTGCTTCCGCAGCGCAGCGGCGTGGACGGCGCGTTCGCCGCCCGACTGCGCAAGGTGGGCGGGTGACGCTGCGCGGATCTGCGCGCCGTTCGATCCCATACCTGGTTGCGATCATGAGCGGATTTCTTCTCGCTTACCTGATCGTCGCCTTCTTCATTTTTCCGGCGCACCTGGTCACGAGCGATACGAAAGTGCCGAACGTCGTTGGACAGACATACGAGGCCGCCGCCGCGCAGCTCAAGAAGGTCGGCTTCGTGCCGCAGCGGGGAGAGGAGCGCTTCACGGCCGGCGCTGCATCGGGCCAGGTGCTCGGCCAGACTCCCCTGCCCGACGCGATCGAGCCGCACGGCACGAGGATCGTGCTCGACGTGAGCCAGGGACAGCGCACCGCGACCGTGCCGCAGATAATAGGCATGACGCGCCAGCAGGCGGAGCTCGCGCTGCAGAATGTGGGGCTCGAGGCGGGCGATATCACGCAGCGCGAGAGTCCGACGCCGCGTGGGCAGGTGCTCTCCTCCACGCCATCGGCCGGACAGCGCACGCCGCTTCCCTCCGAAGTCGCGTTCGTCGTGAGCAGCGGTCCGTCGCAGCTCGCGGTACCCGACGTGACCGGACAGCCATACTCGTCCGCGGCGCAGCTGCTCATGCAGGTCGGGTTTCGAGTTGCGCCGGCACAGCCGGACACCGTGACGCTCGGAGCGCCCGAAGGCACGGTGACGGGGCAGGATCCCGCCGGGAACGAGCCCGCGCCGCCGGGCGTGACCGTACGTCTGCGGGTCGCGGCCGCGCCGCGTCGTCCATGAGCTGCCGCATCGCACCATCCATTCTGAGTGCCGACTTCGGGCATCTCGCCGACGAGATCGCGCGCCTCGAGGCAGGCGGCGCCGACTGGATTCACGTCGACGTGATGGACGGGCGCTTCGTTCCCAACCTGACCTTTGGCGCGAAAGTCATCGAGACGGTTCGGAAGCTCACGAGGCTGCCGCTCGACGTGCATCTCATGGTGGTCGAGCCGGAACATTACTTCGAGACGTTCGCGAAAGCCGGCGCGAACAACATGACGATCCATGTCGAGGCTGCCCCGCATCTCAATCGCCAGCTCGCGCACATTCGCGAGCTCGGATGCGGAGCCGGCGTCGCGCTCAATCCCGGAACGCCGGTGGAGTGGGTGCGCGAGGTCGCATCGGAGCTCGACGTCCTGCTCGTCATGACCGTGAATCCGGGATTCGGCGGCCAGTCGTTCATCGCGAGCTCGCTGGACAAGGTGCGGCGCGCGCGCCTGCTGCTGATGGAGACGCAGAGTCGCGCGGCGCTCGAGGTGGACGGAGGCATCGGCCGGTCGACGATCGAGCAGGTGTGGCGCGCGGGCGCGGACACCTTCGTCGCCGGGCACGCGGTGTTCTCCGCGGCCGATCCGGCCGCGGAGATCGCGGCGCTGCGCTCCCAGTGCACGGAGCGAGCATGACGGCGCGTCAGCAGTGGTCGATCGTCGCGATCGTCGTGCTCGTGCTGGGCGGCGCGCTCTTCGCCGCGTCGCATCTGCTCGGCGATCAACTCTATCCCGTGTCCGTGGGCTCGAAGGCGCCGCCGTTCAGTGCGGTGACCGTCGACTCGGCCCCGCGCACGCGCACGCTCGGAGACTACAAGGGGCAGGTGGTGCTCCTCAACATCTGGGGAACGTTCTGCCTTCCTTGCCGGGACGAGATGCCCGCGATCGAGAAGCTGCACGAGGCGATGGCGCCGAAAGGACTCAAGGTCGTCGCTGTGAGCATGGATGACCCGGGGTCCGAGGCCAAGATTCGTGCGTTCGTGAAGGAATTCGACCTCACCTTTCAGGTGCTCTACGATCCCACGGGCAAGATCACGAACGACTATCAGACCACCGGTGTACCAGAGACGTTCGTGATCGCGCGCGATGGCGTCATTCGGAAGAAGATGATCGGCGCGTCGGACTGGAACAGCCCGACCAATCGCGCGCTCATCGCTCAACTGCTCGCGGAGAACGGAAAGTAGCGTGGTCCCTCAGCCGTCGCCCCGAATGCTCTCGTTCAATCACCGCTTCAGGTCGGCGATCACCGAGCATTTGCCCATCAAATTCTCAGCGCTCTTCTTCGCCGTGGTGATGTGGGTGATCGTGCGCTCGGAAGAGCCCTCGGAAGCGTGGATCGACGTGCACCTCGCGCTCACCCTCGATTCGACGGTGATGATGTCCGCGCGGCCGCCAACCGTGCAGGCGCTCGTGTCCGGGCGCGGACGCGAGATTCTCAAGCTGTACACGTCCTCGCCCGAGCTGCGCCGCTCCGTGGCGATGGATGACAGCGTGTTCGCCGTGCATCCCGCCGATGTGTTCACGCCCAATGAGGCGGACGTGAAGGTCGTGGATGTGCGGCCGCATTTCGTGCGCCTGCCTCTCGAGCTTGTCGCACCCACGGCACTCCGGAGCTCGCGCGGGAATCGCGTCTCACCATGACACGCGTGCTCGGCATCGAGACTTCCTGCGACGAGACGTCGGCCGCGGTGCTCGAGGGCAGCGGTGACGACGTTCGGCAACGCTCGCTCGTGATCCTCTCGCAGGACATTCATCGCGTGTTCGGCGGCGTGGTGCCGGAGATCGCGTCGCGCGCGCATCTGACGAGCATCGTGCCGGTGGTCGAGCGCGCGCTGAGTGATGCGGGTGCGACCCTCGACGACATGGATCTCGTTGCGGTGACCGAGGGCCCGGGACTCGTGGGCGCACTGCTCGTCGGAGTCGCGTACGGCAAGGCGCTCGCCTACGCGCGCGGAATTCCCGTGG
>DASXQD010000141.1:0-4626 GCA_036493195.1 Gemmatimonadaceae bacterium
TTCGCGGGCGCGGTGATGTGCGCCACCGGCGGCTGGTTGAACGGCGGCGGTGCGTTCGCCTCGCCCGAGACGAGAGACTCCGAAAAAGTCATGGATGCGCTGGGCGCAATGGAAACTGCCGTGCCCTGCGTGGCTCCCCAATAGTAGAGGACCGCGTTGTCATCCACTCCGCCCTCGGACGACACATCCAGAGAGGGATTTGCCGTGTACGCAAACGGAAGATCCACCGCCGCTGGCCAGGAGGCGTTCACCAATCGATCGGGAGGCGTGGGCGGCGGCGTCACCGAAGTGGGCTGGGTGACGGTGCCGAATACGTTGAACAGAGGAGTGGTCGAGTTCCCGTTGTTGTCCTGGATGCGATAAAAGCCGAACGTAGGGGGCTCGAAGCTCTTTTCCGTGAGGAGGACGGCGGCGTCGGGATTCAGCGGCTGGAACGTAGGGCCGTCGTCCTGCCCGATTTGAGTGTCCCACAGGTAGCGAACACCGATAGCCACCGGAGCGCTGCCGTTGTTGGTGATCGTGGTCGTGACCTCCACGGTCGACGACTCGAATGTCGTCCCGTGCGTGTTCACGTCCTGCACGATCGTCAGCTTGTCCGGCGTCTGAGGTGGGCCGGCCAGCGTGTACGTCGTTCGAAAGCCCGTCGTTCCGATCGGCGTCACCGTCGCCGTGATCCCCGGCGTGGTCGGCGACAGCACGACCAGATTCGGAGCCGCATTGAAATCGGTGGCCACGTACACGGTGCCTGTGGTGTACGAGAAAAACGAATTGTACGAAGTGCCCGGCATGCCGTCGCCGAACAAGACGTTTTGCGGGCTGCCGGTGGAGATCGTTACCGGATGATTCGGGCCGGTGATGATCGTGTACTCGCCAATGCCAGGCGCCTGGTCGGCATCCACGAATACCTGATAAAAGCTGTTGCCCCCCTGAAGCACCTGCTGCGCCGCGGCTTGTCGCTGCGACTTTGCCCCTGACCTGGGCGCGACCTTGGAGGGCGACGTTCCTTCGCTGCATGCGGCGATGACCAGCACCATCCCCACACCCAACTGTCCGATGCGTTTCATTTTCTCCTCACGCAATTTCGAGTCTGCGGACGTCGAGGCCATCGCGACGTCCGTTCGGGGATCGCCCTCCACTCGAAACCGATGAGCGACGAGCGACTCGTCGTTTCGGCTCTCGCTGGATAGTGGTCCCCTGCTGTTAGAATTGGTCGATACTGCCGACCACCCCGTCGCCTACCGCAAGAGTATCGCCCGTGGATGCGGTGAAGACATCTAAATTGGAATTCGCACTGATTCGGCGGTGATCATGGAGCAGTGTTCCTGGCGCACACAGCCGTGACGACTCTCCAATTCGTAACAGACAGCACACAAAGCCCGGCATACCGGACTCGACATTTCGCACACCCAGGCCCCTCTCTGTTGCTGCGATGAGCACCCATTTCGGCGCGGCACTCGTGATCTACGCGATTGGGGCGGCGACCGCCAGTGCGCAGGCAGCGCCGAGCGCGCTGCAGCGACTCACGATGCTCGATGCGAAGCAGATGAACGCGATCGAGCGCGGCGAGGCGGTCGCCATCACTATCGACGCACCGGAAAAGACCGAGGTCGCCACGCTCGGTGCCGTGCGACTCGAGGTGCCGCGTACGTTCTACGTAGACCACGTAAGCCAGCTCGGTGGCTTTCTTTCCACCGGCACGAAATCGCAATCCGGAAGCTTCAGCGATCCTGCTCGCCTCGAGGACATCGCATCCCTCTCGCTCGACGCCTCGGACGCCAAGGCGCTCGAGAAGTGCCAACCTCTCAAATGCGACGTGAAGCTTCCCGCACGGGAGATGGAGCACTTCCGCACTGTTCTCGCCAAAACGCACGAGCCGCAGCCGCTCGCGGACTCTCTGATGCGAGAGTGGCTCGTAGCGTACGTGAACGCCTATCGTACGGACAGCGCGGAAGAGACCGTCGTGTATGATGACACGAAGCGTCCGGTACGAAGTAGCGAAACGTTTCGAACTCTGCTCGCCGAGCCAATGCCCCCGGGCATCGAGGCCGAGCCATTCACGTCGATGCTCTCGGCTCGAAGCGCGCGGCCGCCGTCCGTGACCTCCCGCATCTCCTGGGAGATGGATCGCATGCCCGGCCTCAAACCGACACTCGAGGTCGTCGAGCGCTCGATGATGGCGCCCACTCCTCGCTCCGATGAGAGCTGGATGTCGACGAAGCTCCTCTACGCTACTCACTCTTTCGAATCGGCGGTGGAGTATCTCACGGTAGCCGATGCGGCGTCGACGACGGGCCAGCGCACCGCCTCGTACCTGATCGTTCTGCGCCGCCAGAAGTTCGACGATCTTCCGAGCGGCGGGCTATTCAACATTCGTGGCAAAGCCGTGAAGAAGCTTCGCGAGGCGATGCGCACCACCCTCGCGAGCACGCGTGCGGAAATGGCGGACGCGTACGCTGCCTCGCGTGATTCGTCTCAGCCGCCGCCCGCTCGCGCACCGTGACGATACTCTTCATGGAATGAAAACTTTCCGATTGCTGCACGTGGCCATCCTCGTCGCCGCGATCGCTCCAGCAACCGCGCGCGCGCAGAAGGACTCCATGCCTGGCATGGCTGGAATGCCCGGCATGGAAGCCCGAATGGCCGGCGTGCTGGGTATTCCGCACACGCGCTTGGGGTCCGGCACGAGCTGGCAGCCGCAATCGGCACCGCACTATGGATGGCACTTCGTACGCGGCAGATGGACGCTCATGGTGCATGGCGTTGCGTACGCCGAGTACGACAGGCAGCTCGGCACCCGCGGCGACGATCAGATCGGATCGATCAATTGGGGGATGCTCATGGCCATGCACTCGCTCTGGGGCGGGATGCTGCACCTCCACGGAATGCTGAGCGCGGAGCCGGCGACCATCGGATCACATGGCTACCCGCTCCTGCTGCAATCGGGCGAGAGCTTTCACGATGCACCGCTGCACGATCGCCAGCATCCGCACGACCTCTTCATGGAGGTCGCGGCGCTCTACGAGCATCCCGTCGCGCGCAATCTCGCGCTCTCGCTCTATGCCGCGCCCGTGGGTGAGCCGGCGATCGGGCCCGTCGCGTTCCCGCACCGCCCGTCCGCAGCAAGCGATCCTCTCGCGCCGCTCGGTCATCACTGGCAGGACGCCACGCACATCACCTTCGGCGTGCTGACGCTCGGCATGTTCAGCCGCACGTGGAAGGTGGAAGGCTCGCTATTCAACGGCCGCGAGCCGGATGAGCATCGTACCGACATCGAGGTGCGCAAGCTCGACTCGTATGCGGCAAGAATCTTCTACAATCCCGATGACCACTGGAGTTACAGCGTATCCACTGCCTATCTCGCGAGCCCCGAGCTGCTGCATCCCGAGGAGTCGCTCCATCGATACGCGGCATCGATCATGAACACGCGCCTGTTCGGCGCGCGCGGCGAATGGAGCAGCTCTCTCATCTACGGCGCGAACGCGGTGGCCGGCGCGCCTCTCGCCAACAGCGCGCTGATCGAGACCGATGTGAGCGTCGATGGCGTGAACACATTTTTCGGGCGCGCAGAGCTCGTGCAGAAGAGTGCGCAGGATCTCGCCGTCGCGGATCAATCCGAGTCGCGGCGATACGATCTCGGTGCGCTGACGCTGGGCTACAGCCGCGAGATCATGCGCGATCGCGGGCTCACGCTCGGTGCTTCGATTCTCGGAACGCTCGATGTCGTGCCCTCGGGGCTCGCAGCGGCATACGGAACGCGATATCCCAGAGGCTTCGCGATATTTCTGCGTCTGCGCCCGGATCGCATGCACACGGAGCATGGGATGCCCGGCATGTAAGGCCGATCGGAAACACCGCGAGCACGGGCGCCGTAGGGTGGGAACGTCCTCCACCCGGATATCGTCAAATTCTGCTCATTCTTCCGCTTCTCGTCGCGCTTCAGGGCGTACCGTCCGCAGCCGCGCGCGCAGATACCGGCGCTCGCGACACCAGCGAGGCACACGCAGATGAGGATTCCGTTCGCCTCGCCCGCTGGAAGGAAGCGCGCAGGATTCCGCTCACGCCGGAGCTCGAGGCCAATTCCTATCGTGATCCGCGCGCGCGCGAGCTCGTGCTCGGCGCTCGGCGCGCACGACTCGAGCAGGATTCGACGTTGATCTCGTACGACGAGACGTCGCACGAACGCCTCACGATCGGACTCGGTGTTGGCAGCAGAGGTCCCGAGAAGCTGTTCATGCGAAGCGAGACAGCTGCACGCGTGCGATGGCGTCGCGGTCACGGCGCGGTCGTGGACGTGGTCGGCGCGCGCTCCGCCCTGCCAATGATGACGCCCGGCGTCCATGTGATGACGGACATGCTGGACATCGAGGCCATTCCCTACTATCCCGGGCGAGAGAGTCTGCTGCACATCACGGGTGTGAAGAGCGTCGGAGGATCGAACGACGGCCCCGAGCTCATCAATCCTCTCGCGGCGGGCGCCGAAGCGTACTACAGATTTCAGAGCGGCGACTCGGTATCATTTCTGCTTCCGGATGGCACACGCGGTCGATTGCGCGAGGTGAAAGTGGAAGCGCGACAGCCGCGCTCCGATCTGCTCGTGGGATCGCTGTGGTTCGAGACGAAGTCGGA
>DASXQD010000142.1:0-2249 GCA_036493195.1 Gemmatimonadaceae bacterium
GGGCGGATGCGGCGTGCTCGCACTCGCGATCGGATGGGGACGCGCCGCCACGGACATGGTGTCGGGGATGCCGATGCGATACGTGCTCTTCGCCGTGCCGGCACTCTGCGCGAGCTACTTCATCTGGGAGCTCTACGCGCCGGAGACGCCGCGCCGATGGCTCGAAGGAGCGCTATGTGTCGCGATGCTCGTGTTGCTTCCCTGGAACACGCGCGAAGGATTCGGGCTGCCGGGCCGATACGACATCGGCTGGCGGGGCTGGTACGTGACCGGAATGAACGCCGTCGAGCAGGATATTCGGAACGGCATGCCACGTCTCGAGATGGCGTCGCGGCATCGCGAATTCCTCATGCACTGGGACGAGAACAAGCTCGCCGCAGGGATGCGCATGCTGCACGATGCCCACATCGGTCCGTTCAGTCGTCTGCGGGACGATCACTGACGCACGACTACGCCGGTCGCGCGATACCCGCCGCGGAGACTTCTGCTCCGACGCGCTGCGCTTGCACCGGATTCGGCAGCTCGTGCTGGAACGCGGACTCCACTGGCGTACAGATCAGCGTCTGCGCGAACGCCTCCGTCGCCACCTGATCCACCCGAAAGCCGGCCGTCTCGACGAGTGAGCGGAGCGCGCTCGGCGTGAGTCCCCAGAACCAGTTGCCGTACCCCTGATGCGGATCGAACGCATCGCTGATCCCGACCTGATGCAGAAGGCCCAGGCTCGAGAGATTCCAGAGTGCTCGATCGTCGGCGCTCAGCATTGGGAAAAAGACGGCGGCATTCGGCAGGCCGGCCATCTCCGGAATCGTCGACGTGCGCAATATCAGCGTCTTCCGGCACAGCGCGCGCAACGCGACGAGCAGGTCGAAGGGAGCAGGGTGGTGGTAGAGCACACCTGCGCAGAGCACCACATCCGTCGGGCCGATGCGGCCGATCGTCTCCGGCTGCGTGCAGTCGCCCAGCACGAACTCCACCTCGGAATTCCGCTCGCGACGGGTGTGCTCGAACTCCGGTGTCGGGCCGAATACGTCGACGCCCTTCACGCCGCGCGCTCCGGCTTCCTCCGCGAGAAACGCGAGCTCGCCATTCACTCCCCACATGCAGCCGATGTCGGCGAAGCTGTTCCCCGGTGCGAAGCGGCGCACATACTCGCCAAGGTCGGCGTAGCTGCCGAGCACGTCGCCTCGCCGCGCGCGCCAGTGCCTCCACAGCAGATTGCCGCGGCGCGTCTTGAGAATGCGAACCTTCAGTCGGTAGCGAAGTGACATGATCTCCTCGTCGTGTTCACACGTCTGCGGCATCGAGGCGCCGGGCGCGACGCTGCGCGCGCCACAGGGCCCACGGGCCGGCAAGGTTCCCCGCGATCTCCGCCAGGATCAGCGAGAGCGGATAGTTGTTCGAGCGACGTATCCAGCGCACCAGCTTCTTGATCTGCCACTTGGGGAGCGTCAGCGCGAGATGAAAGAGTGCGCGCGAATCGCCGTAGGTGCGCCACGTTTTCAAGTGGTAGGCGACATGTCCCTTGCTGTACGCGTAGATCTGTCGTCGCAGTGCGCGCATGTCGCGGCGATGATGGTGCCAGACGTAGGCGGCGGGTTCGTAGACGACCGTGAAGCCCGCGGCCAGCACGCGATAGAAGAGATCCGTGTCTTCGCTGCAGCCCGTGGGCGAGCCGGCGCCGAGTGCGGGATCGAGCATGCCGATTTGCGGATGCGAGAAGATCGATGCGCGAAAGGCAGCATTGGCAGTGGCGCCGAGCTGCCAGGTCGGCACCGCTTCCCGATACCAGGAGCCGAACCAGTCGCCCCCGGCTTCCACGCGCACGAATCCGCGACCGAGTCCCCCGTACTGCTCGAAGAGCTGCTGCGCGCGCGTCGTCAGCTCGGCGGGAAGCACGTTGCCCGTGACGATCATGACATCATCGCGCGCGAATGGCGCGAGCAGCTTCTCGAGCCAGTCCGGCGGCATGACGACGTCGTCATCGGTGGCGACGATGATCGCGCCGGTGCTGGCGCCGATCCCGGCATTGCGCGCGTACGAGAGTCCCTGGCGCGGCTCCGTGAGCAGGCGCGCGCGCGGAAATTCCGCCACGACCGGGGGCGTGAGTCCGGATGAGGGATGGTTGTCGACGACGATGATCTCCGTATGACGAATCGTGGTCTGTGCCATCAGCGACCGCAAACACGCGCGGAGATCATCGGGACGGTCGAACGTGGCGATCACGATCGAGGCGGGCTCGAGTCCCGGGC
>DASXQD010000143.1:0-4172 GCA_036493195.1 Gemmatimonadaceae bacterium
CGAACTGGTCCGCGACCAGCACCTTTCCGGCCGCAACCGCGTGCACCTCCGTGCCCGCCGCCGCCTTGATCCCGATGCCGTTCCACCGGACGGTGGTGTTGTTCGGATTCACGACGCGGCCGAAGTTGTAGAGAATCGGCCCCTGCACCGGCCAGTCCATCGAGCCGTTTCCCTTGCTGATGGTGCTCGCGGCCCGCGACGCACCGGGCGACGACCGCTCCGCGCGCAATCGCGCCGCCTCGAGATTCGCGATGACGCTGCTCAGGCGAGACTCGTCGCGCGAGATCGCCTGCAGGCGCGTATCGGTGTCCTGGGCGCGGCGCTTCGCGTGCGCGAGGCTGCGCGACTGCTCCCCGCGCAGCGTCTTGAGGCGGTCCTCCTCCTCGGCCTTCTCGTCGAGATTGAGCTTGATGCTCTCCTGAAAGCGCACGAGGTTCGCGCGCTGATGGTTGATCTGATTGCGCAGATCCTCGACGCGATGCACGAGCGTCTGATCCCGTACCGCGAGCAGGTGGAGATATTTGTAGCGCGCCAGCAGCTCGCCGAAGCTGCGCGCGGAGAGCAGCACCTGAAAATCGAAGAGCGGCCCGCGCTTGAAGATGTCGACGAGCCGCCGGCGCAGCGTGGCCTGCTTGACGGTGATCTCGTCCTGCGCGCGCACGAGATCGGAGGTCGTGGTGCCGACCTCGCTCGAGATGGCGTCGAGCTGCGCGTCGAGTGAATGCATCACGCGCGCGGTCACATCGGCCTCGCGGTCGAGCGTCTCCACTTCCTCGGAGAGATCGTGCACGGTGTTCTGCAGGCTGGTCCGCCGACGCTGCAGCTCTTCGCGCTCGTTCTTGAGCGCCTCGAGCCGCGACTTCTCGTCCTTGATTCGCTGCTCGGCGCCCTTCTGGTCGGCATTCTGCTGGGCTCGCACGACCGGGGCGGCAGCGAGCAGCAGCGCGAGAATGACTGCCGCGCGCGCGCTCAGACGCGGCGTAGGTGCCTCCCGACGGACAGCGCGCTGCCGAGCAGTCCGATGATGCCCCCGCCAAGCACGCCGAGTGTGGCGATGCCGGGATCGAAAAAGGTGGTCTGAATCAGGCTGTGACTGATGACCGCGTTCGCTCCCCACGTGAGCAGGAGCGCGAGCAGCCCGCCAAAGATTCCCTTGAGAAAGCCGTCGAGGAGAAATGGCCGCCGCACGAAACCGTCCGTCGCGCCGACGAGGCGCATGATCGAGATCTCACGCGCGCGCGCGAGCACCGTCATGCGAATGGTCGTACCGATGATGATCACGGCAACCGCGGCGAAGAGCAGCCCGAGCCCGATGCCCGCGGCCCCCGCGATGTTGCGGATGTCGTACAGCTTCTTCACCCAGTCCTCGCCGTAGCGCACATCATCGACGAATGGATACGTCTGAATGCGCTGCGTCACGGCCTTCACCGTTTTGGGATCGCGATGGCCTTCCTTCAGCCGCACCTCGATCGATGGCGGAAGAAAGCTCGCGTCGAACACGTCCTGGAACTCCGGAAGCTCCGCGCGCGCGCGCGCCAGCGCCTGCTCGGGCGATACTTCCTGCACGTGCGCGACCTCGGGAAAGCTCGAGATGTCCGCCATGGCCGTGCTCACCGCTTCGGGGAGCGTGCCGTCGGCGAGAAAGGCGACGATCTCGACGTGCTCCTCGACGCCGCGGAGGGCGCGATCCACGTTGAGCACGAGCAGTCCGAACAATCCGAAGGCGAAGAGACTGAAGGCGATCGTGACGACACTCAGGCTGCTGAGCAGCGGCGAGCGACGTACGCCGAGCAGAACTTCGCGAAAAGTCAGCCGCATCAGGTCGGAGTAGACGTGGTGATGATGCCCGCGCCGTTCCCGTCGGCGGAATCGAACACGAGCTGTCCCCGATTCACCTCGATCACACGGTACTCGTTGCGCTTGACGAGCTCGAGATTGTGCGTCGCCATGAGCACCGCGGTTCCCGCGGCGTTGATGTCGCGCAACAGCTGGAAGACGCCACGCGTGGCGCGATCGTCGAGGTTGCCGGTGGGCTCGTCCGCCACGAGGAGCACCGGATCATTCACGAGCGCTCGCGCGATCGCCACGCGCTGCTGTTCGCCACCGGAGAGCTCCTTCGGATAGCTCGTGCCCTTGCTCGCGAGCCCCACTTGGGTGAGGAGGCGGCTCACGCGCGCCGGGATCGCGTCGCGCGGCGCGCCGGTGACCTCGAGCGCGAAGGCGACATTCTCCTCGGCGGTGCGATCCTCGAGCAGCCGAAAATCCTGAAAGACGACGCCGATCTTGCGCCGCAGACGGGGAATATCCGCGCGAGGGAGCCCCGAGGTGAGGCTTCCGCTGACGCGCACCTCTCCGGCCGTTGGCGTTTCCTCCGCGATCACGAGCCGCAGAATCGTCGACTTGCCTGCGCCGCTCGGCCCCGTGAGAAAGGCGAACTCACCCTTGTTGACGCGAAAGGTGACGTCCTGGAGAGCGAGTCCAGTACGCGGATATTCCTTGACGACGTGCGAAAAGCGTATCATCGGCGGAGCGCGCTCGGTGGGGGATCTCGAAAAGATGACGAGCGGTACGGTTACAGGAAGATACACGCGTGACGGCGACGCGTGTCACGCGCGTTCATCTCGGAGAGATGCGCGTGGGAGATGCAGCGAGGCTCGGATACGATCGTGTCGACGCCGCCGCCTGCTCCAATGCAGGTCTAGACGAGTCCCGGATCGCGGGGTGTGCCGTACGCGGCCTTCACGAGCGTCACGATCTCCGATGGCGATGCGCCCGCGACATCGCGCAGCACCACATCGCCGCGCGGAAGCGAGTCGTCGATGCGAACGGTGGCGAGCTCCTGTCGTCGCGGCCCATGCACCCATACGAGCTCGCCTTCGCTGATCAGCCGCATGCGCGCGTCGTCGCTGCGCATGCGCACCTCCGTCCCGCGCTCGGTATCGCCCGCGCGCGTCGCGATCAGCTGCGCCACCCGCAAAGGCGCATTGAACCGTTCACTCACGTCACCGCGCCCACCACGACGTAGCCGCCGTCCAGCTCCATCGCGAGCCGTCGACGGCACAGCGCACCGAGGACGCGCTCCACCTGCTCCGGCTCGATCTCGGCCTCGCGGGCGAGGTCGACCGCCATTGCGCGCCCGAGCCGGAGCATGGCCTCCCATGCTCTGCGCTCCGGGTCATCCACCGTGCCCACGAGCACGACGGTGCCGTCCTCCGCCTGCGCCACGATTGCGAGCCCATGTCGTTCCAGCACCGTCTCGATCGCGTCCAGATGCGAGTCGCTCACGCCGCGGAAGAGGAAGTACGCATCGCGCGGCGCATTCACATCGGCGTAGCGCATGAGCAGCTTCGCCACGATCTCGTCCGCGCACGAATAGTCGAGGAGACCGACGTGCGAGAAGTCGATGACGGTGAGAGAACGGTCGCCGAGCTCCGACAGCTGTTTTTCGATGCCGTCCCGCACTGCGGCGCCCGTTGGACGCGTGACGAGATCGGAGTAGAGATCGCACACGGTGCGGCGAAGCACGGTGCTGAGG
The DNA here is from genome assembly GCA_036493195.1 of Gemmatimonadaceae bacterium. Taxonomy (GTDB): domain Bacteria; phylum Gemmatimonadota; class Gemmatimonadetes; order Gemmatimonadales; family Gemmatimonadaceae; genus FEN-1250. Next base: position 3,536 of record DASXQD010000143.1, read on the forward strand.
TCAATGTGGTTGATCACCGGTCGGTAATCCGCTCCGGTATGGTTATCTGCATCTGTGCCCCTGGAAACGGCGGTAGCTTCTCTTCGAGCGGGACATCCTCATCCCAGCTCGGAACGATGGCGATGCGTGCGGTGCCGGAGCGAACGGAGAGCTTGCCGTCCCAACGGCCGATATAACGACGGACGCCGGCGAGTCCCTGCCCGCGTCCCGGATCCCTGAAGCGGCTCACGCCGCGAATGACGGCTTCCTCGAGCGCCATGCCATCGTCCCAGCGGTCGCTCATCCGACGGCCTTGCGCGCTCTCGAGCGACTGGCGAAAGCCGACGCCCGCATCGCACACGGCGATGACGACGACGCGGCGGCCCAGGCGCTTCTGCCAACGATACGTCTGCACGGCAACCCAGCCGCCGCGCCCTGCGTGCTCGACGATGTTCTGACACGCCTCGGAGAGCGTCATCGCGAAGCCCATCGTCGCCTTCGCGTCGATGTTGAGCTCCTTCACGAGAATCGATGCCGACTTCTGCTGAATGCGTCCGACGACCTCGTGCACGTCCTCGCTCTTCGCGACCGGCGTGATCTCGAGCAGTACATCCGACTCGCCGCTCGCGCGCGCGCGATGCGTGGTGCCGTGCATCTC
>DASXQD010000144.1:0-11074 GCA_036493195.1 Gemmatimonadaceae bacterium
TCAGCGATCCGGGGAATGGCGGGATGGTGCCGTCCGGAGTGGCCAGCGAAATGAGGCGCGGCGAATACGCCCGGGCGAGCGCCTCGCCCATGCGGTCGAGATCCGCCCGCCCGGTGAGCGCGTAGCCGGCGAACGGCAGCAGCAGCTCGCCCAGATCGCCCGCGTGCAGGTCCACGTGATATTCCGCGGCACCGATCACTTCGCGCAGGAGCACGTCGGCGAGGATCTCGGAGATCGAGCCATCTCTTCGCCCCGGCGCAATCCGGTTCAGGTTCAGGCCATCGAGCGGCGAGAGAAAGCCCGCGCGGTGCTCGAACATTCGCATGTTGGTGACCGGAACGACGATTACCGCTCCTCGCAGCGTCTCCGGCTGAATCATCTGCAGCAGCCGCATGGCCGCATCGATCGGCGCGTACTCGGCGGCGTGCACCCCGGCAGTGAGGCACAGGGTTGGCCCATCCTCGCGCCCGTTGATGATCGCAAGCGGCACGCGCAGCGGTCCGGCGGCGGTCTCGCCTATGGTCAGCCAGCCGTGGGCTCGCTCGCCGCACTCCGCTCCGATGTCTCGAATCTGAGCTCGCGCGCGCACCGCGATCAGCTCGCGGCCCTGGCGATCACGTTCGTACCGGCGGAGAGCGGCGCGTAGGCCCGCGCCAGTCGCCGAACGCCCTCATCGATCTCGTCGAGGGAGGCATGGCTGAATGCGACGCGCGCGAGGTTCTTCGGGTGATCGGCGTCCGTACGCGCGAAGAATTTGCTCCCGGCGATGATGGTGACGCCCTCTTCGCCGGCGCGCTGCACCAGCTCATCGCCGTCGACGCCCGGCGCCAGCGTGAGCCAGAGATAGTAGCCGCCGTGCGGAACATCGAACGTGATGTCCGGCAGCTCGCGCCGGAACGCCGCGACCATCCGATCGCGATGCGCACGATAGGCGTCCTGCACGCGCGCAATGTGGTCCCCGAGCCGTCCGGCCGCGCAGAAATCGAAAATCACGCGCTGCGTGAGCGGGCACGATCCCGCATCGGTTTTCAGCTGCGCCATGCGGGCGAGCAGCGCCGGTGCACCCGCGGCCCAGCCCACACGGAGCCCAGGGGCGAGCAGTTTCGAGAACGTGCCCAGATGGATGACGCAGTCCTGCCGGTCCAGCGCCTTCATTGGCGGTATCGGAGTGCCCTCGAAGCGCACGCTCCGATAGGGGCTGTCATCGATGATCAGGATCTGGTGACGAACGGCCAGATCGATCAGCGCCTCGCGGCGCGCCAGCGACGTGGTCAGTCCGGTCGGATTGTGAAAGTCCGACACGTTGTAGATGAATTTCGGCATCGGCCGGCGCTCGCGCGCGAGCTGGTCGAGAAGCGAGGCGAGCTCGCCGACATCCAGCCCGTCCTGATCGAGGCCGACTTCCAGGAAAGTCGCGCCGAAGCTGCGGATGATCGGTATCGCGCTGAAATAGGTCGGCCGGGTGACGACCACCGAATCGCCCTCGTCGACGAGCGCCCGGCACACGAGCTCTATGGCGTGCTTGGCGCCATTGGTCACGAGCACGCCGCCAGGGGGGAGCTCGATGCCCTCGAATGCCAGGTATTTGGCGATCCAATCGCGGAGCTCGGGCAGGCCGGCGCGTGGGGCGTATTGCAGCGTCTCGGATCTGTGCCGGGAGAGTGCCGCCTCGCCCTCGCGCGTCAGATCGGGCAGCACCCCGGGGAACGCGTGCCCGGAGTCGAACGAGATCCGGTCGCTGGGCACAGCCGCCGGCATGAGCGAGGACAGATGGATGGCGCGTCGTGCGAACGAAAGCGATTGCATCCGCCGGACTCCGTGCACGGGATCGGGATGAGTATTTGTACGTACAAAAGGGAGAGCCTAATATGTAAGGACATATCAAGCCCGGTCAAGCCTTTTTACTCCCGGACCAGGCTCGTCACGTACGTGAACCGGTCGCCCGGATGGATGGCGCTCGACAGCTCGATCAGCGTGTCGTCCGCGCGATAGTAGCGCCGTGTCGCCTGCAGCGCGGGGCTCCCCACGTCCGCTCGCAACAGCTTCGCCTGGCGCTTCGTCAGCCGAATCGCCTGGATGCTCTGCTCGATGCGGGCGATCCGGATCCCGTAGGTGCGCTCGATCATTGCCGAGATGGGGCCGTCGACATTCTCGAGATGCTTGTCGATGTCGGGCAGCCCGGCATCCACGTAGGCGGTCGTCATACAGATCGGACGTGGATCATCGGGCACCGTGCGCAGGCTGTTCAGCCTGAGCCAGGCGTGCCCCTCTCGACACTCCAGCAACGCGGCGAGGGGCGTATCGCAGATCACCCGCTTCTCCGAGAGAATCTCGATCTGCGTCTCGTCCGCGTACTGCAGCAGGTCCCCGATCGAATTGGTCGGTTGCCGGTACACCGCGGGCGGCGTCTGGGCGATCACCTTCGTGCCGGTTCGCCGCCGTCGCGAGATCAAGCCGGCGTCACGAACGCGCCGCAACGCCTCGCGAACCGTCGATCTGCTGATGCCGTATTCGTCGCAGAGCTCCATCTCCGTCGGCAGCAGCCCGCCGACTCGATAGCGCCCGGACGCAATCTTTCCAATCAGCTCGTTCGCGATTTGCTGGTAGCGGGGGAGATCGGCGGAGGCGCCGTCTCCCGACGCTCGCTGGTGCGCCGTACGCGTTTTCATGGGTACCCGCCCGCTGCTGCGAGAGGCTCGGGGCAACGATGTGGCCAAGGGATCACACCCGGATGAAATCGTGATGCAGAATCTTCGAGAGAAACTCTCGCGCTCTCGCGCTGTGCGGCTCGACGAAGAACGAATGCGAATCGCGGTCCTCGATGATCCGACCGTGATCCATGAACAGCACCCGGCTGGCCACCTGCCGGGCGAATGCCATCTCGTGTGTCACCACCATCATCGTCATCCCCTGCTGCGCGAGCGAGACGATGACGTCGAGCACCTCACTGATCATCTCGGGATCGAGCGCAGACGTCGGCTCATCGAACAACAGGGCGACGGGATCCATCGCGAGCGCGCGCGCGATCGCGATGCGCTGCTGCTGCCCGCCCGAGAGCGCCGACGGATACTTGTGCGCGTGATCGGCCAGCCCCACCCGCTCCAGAAGTGCCATGGAGCGCTCGATCGCCGCGCCCCGACTCCGTTTCAGCACGGACATCTGCGCGAGGTTGATGTTCTCGAGCGCGGTGCGATGAGGAAACAGCTCGAAGCTCTGAAAGACCATCCCCACCCGCGAGCGGAGCGCAGAGAGGTCGGTGTCGGCGGCGGAAACCGAGAGCCCGTCGACGGTGATGTCTCCCCTGTCGAAGGATTCGAGCCGATTGATGCACCGAATGAGCGTGCTCTTCCCCGATCCCGAGGGCCCGCAGAGCACCGCGACCGATCCCTTCTGAACGGTGGCCGAGCACTCGTCGAGCACTCGAAAGTCCCCGTACCACTTGCTCACGCTCCGAATCTCGATCATCGCCCTCGCTCGTCTGCGCCTGCCGATCGGAGCCACTTCCAAATGTACCTACAAAAGGCTACATAACATCGACCGATCCGGACGGCCGTGTCAAGTTGCGACGGCCCAAGGTTGGGCCGCTCTAATTTGTCGTTCCGGCCGCCCGTCGCGGCGATTGTCTCCCCGTGGATCATGGAATGCATGGAAGTTGAAAAGGCGTTGCGATCGCTCACGCGCATCGCGGCCATCGCGTGTTTGTTCGGGTTGGCCGCTCCCGCGGTCGCGCAGTCCACGGCAACTGATACCACCGTACTCATCGTGCCCGCGCGCGTGTTCGATGCCCCGCGCGGCGTCATTCATGACGGATGGGCGGTACTGGTGCGCGGCACCAACATCGTCGCGGTCGGGCCGCGCTCGGGACTCGTCGTGCCGCCGAAAACGCGAGAGGTCGACCTCCCGAACACGACACTGCTGCCAGGACTCATTGAAGGTCACTCGCACCTCTTTCTGCATCCCTACGTCGAAACGCCGTGGGCCGATCAGGTGCTCAAGGAGCCGCTCGCCCTTCGCGTGGCGCGAGCAACCGTCGCCGCGCGGCTCACGCTCCAGGCGGGCTTCACCACCGAGCGCGATCTGGGCACCGAGGGCGCGGGCGACTCCGACGTCGGGCTCGAGGCCGCCATCAATCAGGGCATCATTCCCGGCCCTCGGCTCATCGTCGTCACGCGCGCGATCGTCGCCACCGGTACCTACGGGCCTAGTGGTTTCGATCCGCGCTGGCAGGTGCCGCAGGGCGCCGAGGAGGCGGACGGCGTCGACGGCATCATCCACGTGGTGCGCAGCCAGATCAAGCGCGGCGCGGACTGGATAAAGCTGTACGCAGACAACAGCGGCGGCCCGAACGGCGAGACCGTGCCTTCGTTCTCGCAGGCGGAGATGAACGCGGCGGTCGAGACCGCGCGGAGCTCCGGCCGTTATGTTGCCTCGCACGCGCGCAGCGATGAAGGCATCCGACGCGCGGTTCTTGCCGGCGTCACGACCATCGAGCACGCGGATTTCGCCACGCCCGACGTGTTTCGACTGATGGTCGCCCACGCCGTCGCACTCTGTCCCACGCTGTCGGCAACGGAAGCCGGTTTCATTCGCGGCGGTTGGCGGAAGGGTATCGATTCGATGCCGACCGAGGTGGCGCGCAAGCACAAGAGCTTTCATGACGCGCTGGCCGCGGGAGTCACGATTTGCAACGGTAGCGATGTGGGTGCCTATCCGCACGGAGACAACGCGAGGGAGATCGAGCTGATGGTGGAGTACGGAATGACACCCGTGCAGGCGCTGCAATCGGCGACTTCCATCAACGCGAAGGTGTTCCATCTCGATGATCGCGGCGTCATCGCACCTGGGCTGTCGGCGGACCTCGTGGCGGTGGAGGGTGATCCGACGCGCGACATCCACGTGCTCCACAAGGTGCGATTCGTGATGAAGCTCGGAGCGGCGGTACCGCTCGAGTGAGGTCACGATCATGACGTGCGCTCGCGAACGCAATCGCTTCGAGCGGGACGGGGTGCCGTCACATGGCTGAGCCGTGGCTGCGCGGCCCGATCCCGGGGATGCCGGCGATGATCATGCCCGCGGCGCACGCGCTGATGCAGGCAGCCGAGGACATTCCGAGAGCCGTCGAGGGACTCACCCTGGCCCAGCTCTGGGCGCTTCCGGGTGGCGCGGCTGCGGTCGGCTTTCATCTGCGCCACCTTGGCGGAAGCATCGATCGCCTCTTGACGTATGCCCGCGGCGAGATGCTCACCGATCTACAGATGGCGCAGCTCGACGCCGAGATAGAAGACGATGGCCGGAGCGGCGACGATCTCGCGCGCGAGGCGCTCGCGGCGATCGAGCGCGGGATCGACGCGATGCGCGAGACGCCGCCGGGGATCTACCTCGAGACTCGCGGCGTGGGGCGGCGGCGGCTGCCGACGACCGTGCTCGGGCTGCTCGTGCACATCGCCGAGCACACGCAGCGACACGTGGGAGCGATCATCGCGACGTCCAAGGTGGTCAGAGTCATGTCAAAAGCCGAGTCGGCTTGACAGCGCTCGCGATTGGTTCTAGTTCTTCGCCCATGAGCATCGCCCAGATGTGCGCATGTTGTCTTCATCCCGCTGTGCGGCCGGGGGAGCGTGCGCGTCTCGTGTGATCGCTTCGCACGTTGCAATGATTACCCTGACGGCCGCCGACTGGCGGCCGTCGTCATTTCAGCTCCACGCTTGCACGAAACCGCGGCGAGCACTCAGGCGTTGAACAGTGCGTACTATCCGAACACGGAGAAATGGCATGGCTACGACAACCGCAGCAGATACCGACAGGGCGATCGCCGGCAAAGGGTATGTGCATCCCGAGGTGCTCGTGTCCACCGAGTGGCTCGCGCAGAACCTCGACAATCCGAAGGTCCGCATCATCGAGAGCGACGAAGATGTGCTGCTTTACGATCTGGGGCACATCAAGAATGCGCAGAAGGTCGACTGGCATCTCGACCTGAACGACGACGTCATGCGTGACTACGTGAGCCCCGAGCACTTCGAGAAGCTGCTCCGCGCGAAGGGGATCGATGAGTCGACGATGGTCGTGTTCTACGGAGACAAGAACAACTGGTGGGCGACCTACGCCTTCTGGGTGTTCAAGCTGTTCGGCTTCGAGAACTCGCGCGTGCTCGACGGCGGACGGATCAAGTGGGAGCAGGAAGGACGACCCTTCGTGACGGAGGTGCCGAAGTTCCCACCCACCAATTACAAGGCGCCGAAGCGCAACGACGCGAAGATCCGCGCGTTTCGCGACGAGGCGCTCGCGCATTCCAATGCGAAGAAGCCGCTGGTCGACGTCCGGTCTCCCGACGAGTTCTCCGGAAAGAAGACCCACATGCCCGAGTACCCGCAGGAAGGCGTGCTCCGCGGCGGACACATCCCCGGCGCGAAGAGCGTTCCATGGGGACGCGCAGCCAATACCGACGGCACGTTCAAGAGCGCCGATGAGCTGCGTGGGATCTACGAGAAGGAAATCGGCCTGAAGAAGGACGACGACGTGATCGCCTACTGCCGCATTGGCGAGCGCTCCTCGCATAGCTGGTTCGTGCTCACGTATCTCCTCGGCTATCCCAAGGTGCGGAACTACGACGGGAGCTGGACGGAGTGGGGGAACTCGGTCCGGCTTCCCATCGAGAAATGAGCGACGCAGCTGCGATCGGAGTGAAGCCACCGCAACGCATCGTTGCGGTGTGGAAGGGAGGAGAGGAGTTCGATACGGGCAAGCCCGGCGGCCCCGTCGCGAGGATCGACGGGCACGGGATCAATGGGCAGGGACCGGTGGACACGCTGCTCAGCGCGCTCGGAACGTGTTCCGCGATGGACGTAGTCGGGATTCTGAAGAAGCAGCGCACGCCGGCATCCTCGCTCGAAGTCGAGGTAATCGGAACGAGGGAGGATGCGAGTCCGCGCAGGCTGAAGCACGCCTTGCTGCTTTTTCGGATCGCCGGTTCCGGTATCGAGCGCGAGCAGGCGCTCAAGGCGATCGAGCTGTCGGTGACCAAGTACTGCTCGGTGCGCGATTCACTCGACCCGAAGATTCCCGTCGAGTGGGAGCTCGAATTGTTGAAGTAGAGGAGCGAAGTGATCGACGCGGCGATAGGACACACTCCGCTCGTCCGGCTCGAGAAGATGACCGAGCCCGACATGGCCGAGGTGTGGATGAAGGTGGAAGGAATGAACCCGGGCGGGTCGATCAAGGATCGCACTGCGCTCGGAATGATCACGGATGCCGAGCAGCGCGGCGCGCTCCGGCCGGGCGGCACGATCGTCGAGCCGACATCTGGGAACACCGGCATTGGACTCGCTCAGGTGGCGGCCGCGCGCGGGTACAAGCTCATTCTGTGTCTGCCAGCGCAGATGAGCGAGGAGCGAAAGCGCACGCTGATCGCCTACGGCGCGCAGCTCGTGCTCACGGATCCCGAGCGCCGCATGCTAGCGGCGATCGAAGAGGCCGAGCGCATTCGCGACAAAACGGGCGCGTGGATGCCGAACCAGTTTTCGAATCCGGCGAATCCGGCCATTCACTATCGCCTCACCGGCCCCGAGCTGTGGGAGCAGATGGAAGGCCGCATCGATGCATTCGTGTACGGCTCGGGCACGGGCGGCACGATCAGCGGAGTGGGCCGATACATCAAGGAGCGCTCGCCCGGAACGACGGTGATTTCGGTGGAGCCCGCGCGCTCACCCGTGCTGAGCGGCGGCGAGCGCGGCTCGCATCAGTTTCAGGGAATGGGACCCGGCTTCGTGCCGGATAACTTCGACTGGTCCGTGGTCGACCGCGTCGAGACCGCGTGGGAGGAGGACGCCTTCCCGCTCGCGCGCCGGCTCGCGAGCGAAGAGGGATTGTTCGTCGGCATGTCCACGGGCGCCATCGTGTGGGTAGCGCTGAAGATCGCGCGCGAGCTCGGGCCCGGAAAGCGTGTGGCGTGCATCTCGCCCGACTCGGGCGCGCGCTACCTGACTACGGCCCTGTTCGCAACGGACTGACCGCGCGCCGGTCAGGGCGTCGCGCAGCAGGGCTACCGCAGCTTCGAGAGCAGCTTGAGTGCCGTGCGATCGGCTTTCGGATACTTCGGATCCATCTCCTCGAGCGTCGAGACGATCTTCTCGAGCACGAGATAGTCGCGCGCGTGCTTGCGATCGGCGGGCACCAGGAACCACGGCGCGTACTTCGTGCTGCACTTCCGAAAGACATCGACGTACGCGCGAGTGTACTCATCCCACAGCTTGCGCTCATCGAGATCGCCCGCCTGGAACTTCCAGTTCTTCGAAGGGTCGGTGAGACGCTCGGAGAGACGCACCCGCTGCTCCTCCTTCGAGATGTGGAGGAAGAACTTGAGGATGGTGACGCCATTCTCCGCGAGGATGCGCTCGAAGTCGTTGATCTGATCGTACCGCTCCTTCCAGACCTTCTTTGGCACGAGCTTGTGCACGCGAACGGCGAGCACGTCTTCGTACTGCGACCGATTGAAGATGCCGATCATGCCGCGCGCGGGAACGGCTGCGTGCACGCGCCAGAGATAGTCGTGCGCGAGCTCGACGTTCGATGGAGCTTTGAAGGCAGTGACGGTGCATCCCTGCGGATTCACGGAACTGAAGACTCGCCGGATGGTGCCATCCTTCCCCCCTGCGTCGCGCGCCTGCAGCACCACGAGCAGCGCGCGCTTCGACTCGGCGTAGAGCGCGCTCTGCAGCTCGTCGAGCCGGTCGCGAAGCTTGTCCATTTTCTTGTCGAGAACCTCGTCGTCGGCGTCCAGGGCGAGCGGAGGGAGCGCGGCCTTGTCGCCGAGCGAGATTTTCTCGTCAGGATCGAGCGGAGTGAGCTTCATCGCGGAATGTCGAGTAGAGGCGAGCCCGGCGGGACCGCTAGCACGTTAACCACTTTGGCCGACGCTGCGCAGCCCAACGACTCGCGGACCGATTGCATCCTCGCACGTTGAGTGCGCGCAGACGCGATCAACAGCCACTCTGTAGCACGTGTCGTGCACAGAGGGATCCGATTCCCCCTTTCCCCCGTATCAAGAGAGGCACCTCGACACACCCGCTCCGTTACAGGAGAGCACGATGGAACGACGTCTCGAGATCGCGGACCTGCTCAGAAGGCGCGTCAAGCTGGGAATCCACGCGGGCTCACTCACCCCTGGAGACCGGCTGCCGAGCACACGCGAGCTCGCGTCGGATTTCGCGGTGGATCACCGGGTGGTGGTCGCGGCGTATCACCAGCTGGTGGCCGAGGGGCTCGTGGAGATGCGCCCGCGTGGCGGCATTTACGTGGCGACCATCGCTCCGGGCGCCGTGCGCGAGCCGATGCCGCCCGAGCGCTGGCTGCGCGAGGTGTTCGTGCAGGGACGTGCGCGCGACATGTCCATGCGCGGCGTCATCGACGCACTCCGTCGCGCGACCGAAACGGTGCGCCTGCGCGCAGTGGTGCTTCACGGGATCGCCGATCAGCGCACTGGCATGTGCCGCGAGCTGGAGGAGGACTACGGTTTCGAGGCGATGGGCGTGAGCACCGAGATGCTCGGGAACGGCCATCGCCCATCGGAGATCGGTGAGGCAGACCTGATCGTGTCGACGCCCGCCTACGAGCCGCTCGCGCGACGGCTCGCCGCGCAGCACGAGAAGCCGTGCATCATCGCCGACGTGCGCTCCGATCTCATCGGGGGCGAGTGGCGGCTCTTGCTGCGCAAACCCGTGTACGTGGTCGTGCGTGACGCGCAGTTCAAGACGGCGCTCATCGCCTTCTTCGCCAACACGAAGGGCAAGGAGAATCTGCGAGTGCTCGTCGTGAGCGAGGATGACCTGTCGGCCATTCCAGCCACGGCGCCCACCTACATCACGCATGGCGCGCGCGACTGGCTCGACACACACACCGACACGCACGCGTGCGCGAGCCACATCGGTGGGCGGATGCTTCCGAACGTGCGAACATTCGCGTCGTCCACGGCCGATCAGCTGATCGCGTTCATCCTGAAATCAAATTTCGAGGCGCTGAGCACCCGCGCCTGAACCGATGCGTGCCATCATCTCGAGGCGGTGAGCGGGAGCACCTCCACCGTTCCAGTGACATCCATGTGCGAGAACGTCCCGATGGCGCTCACGGAGCTTCCGGCCTGAACACCGCCCACACAGTTGCCGTGCAAACGAAGCTCCTGCTTCGACCAATCGATGATTCCGTACATCGTCGACTCCATCGGCGTGCCTCTACTGTCCCGCGCGATCAGGATCGCGCGCACAGGCCACACCGACTCGGCAGCGCTCGCCGCGCTGCTCATTGGAACGATCCGCAAGGTGAGCGCGGGCCCCGACGCAGGACCGTCGCTCGACCAGACGAGCGTCTCGCCGTCCGCTTCCACCCCCTTGAACGTGCTCCGGAATGCGATCTCCGACGAGCGCACCTGACGCCTGTCGGCCGAACCGTGCGTGTCGGATCTGTGTACTGCCAGCAATCCGATCACGGATGCCGCCGCGATAAGTCCCTTGAATTCAAACAATTTCTCCTCCGTGATATGGGCCGTAAAAAAAGAAATCGCCCCTACGTAAAGCACGTGGGGGCGACCGGTCGCGCGACTGTAACGCGCTAGGGACGAACGCACCCTCGTGCTCTGACGCGCGCTCCATTGGAGCACGTCCGCAGAGGCCAATTCGAATTGCTGAGCGCGAGTTGCTTCGTCATGGAGGTCAGGTTAGCCACGACAGGGTGATCGTAACAAGCTTCAGGTCAGAATTGTGCAAAAGACTCCCCGATCAGGCAGCTCGACGGCAGCACGGACAGCCGGCACGGATTGTTCCGTACAGTGTATGAAATCGACTTCGGTTCCCTGTAGTTTTCCCGCATGCCTAACACGATGAGCTTCTCGAACAGCCACTGGCGCGCGCTCTCGTGCGCCCTGTCGTGCGCACTCTCGCTCGGCGCCGTCGCTCTCCCCGCGCAGAAGACCAAGCCCGCGCGCGGTGCCACCGTCGCAGCGGCGGCGCCCGCGCCGGCGGTGCTGACGCAGCGCGCGAAGCTCGAGAAGATGATCCACCAGAAGGTGCTGTCGAACGGGCTCGAG
>DASXQD010000145.1:0-5717 GCA_036493195.1 Gemmatimonadaceae bacterium
TCGATCTACATCATCCCCGAGCGGCCGCCGCTCACGCCTACGGCCTCTTCTTCCGGCTCCTCTTCGTCCTCCTCCATGTCCTCGTCCTCCTCGGACGACCCACCATTTCGCGAGGTGCCACGCCTGCTCGCCTGTTTCGAGCGCGAGCGCGTGGCGGGCCGCTCGTCTTCGTCGCCCTCTTCGGCCTCGACGTTGATCTCACTCTCGGCCAGCTCCGACAGCAGCCGGTCGGTCTGCTCCTCCTCGTCGAGCGTCTCCTGCAGCAGCTCCGCCTGGCGATCCTCGCCCATCTGACGCGCCCACGTGCGCACGCAGCCATAGCCGGCCATCTCGTAGTGCTCGACGTGCTGCGCGGCAGCGATCAGTCCCGCATCGAGCACTTCGGCCTCGGGCTTCTCCTTGATGAGCTCCTGCCCTTCCTTGATCAGTCCTTCCATGCCGACGCACTTCTTGCCGCGCGGGCTCTCGTCGAGCTCCTTGAAGACGCGTTCGAGACGCTTGATGTGCCGCTCGGTTTGCTTGAGGTGCGTGTTGAACGCTTTCTTGAGCTTGGGATTCGTGGCCGCCTTCATCATTTTCGGCAGCGCCTTCGTGATTTGGTTCTCCGCGCTCCAGAGATCCCTGAGCTCATTGACGTAGAGCTCTTTCAGCGATTCCATTTCCATGCATCCATCTCCTCGGCGGGGCCAGTGACGGCCGGTCTCGTAGCGGCATGCCGCGCGTAAACGATGCGTGGCAGTGAATAGTCGCCGAGGGGAATTGCAAGGCACGTACCGGGTACGAAACGGATGAGTAAATCGAACGGCCGCGGATGAAAAGTGCGAGCGTTGTGTACGGTCGCTGCGGCACGGTATGTACGGATGTGACAATGGCGCGAAAGCTCTCGCGCCACTCATGACCACACACGATCACCACCACACACGATCACCGACGGTTCTCAGCCGCGATTTTTGAGATCGTTGAAGTAGCCCCATGTGAAGCCGATGATCGGAATCGTGAAGAAGAACCACCACGTCATGGCTCCGTAGAACGGCATCCCCGGAAATTTCTGGGAATACGACAGCTTCGTGCCGTAATACGTGAAGTACATGAACACGAACAAGGCGATCGAAAAAATCCAGCCGCCTACGAGCACCACGGTCTGCGTTCGCCTCGACATCAGCTTCCTCGCGTTCGGCCTTGTGAGAATGGCGACCGATTTCCTCGAGCGCCCTCGCGGCACTCTGTCACACCGCGCAAGATAGCTTTGCGAGCATCCTGCCCGCAACGAAGGGCCATTCGACATCATTCGTTCGTGAGCACCGCAGCCGAATCCGTCTCGACGCCTCGCTCCCGCCGCGCTCCGGGGCCGCGTTCCCGCTTCCCGGGCGAGCTCTTCCTCCGCCTGCACGCCGACCGGCTGGGCTACATGCACCAGGTCGCGCGCGAATACGGCGATCTCGCCCGCATCGATGTCGTGCGCACGTCGCTCTATCTGGCGACGCATCCGGATCTCGTGAAAGACGTGTTGGTCACGAACAATCGTCTCTTCGGGCGCGGGCGCGGCCACCTGCGGATGAAGCTCCTCCTGGGCGACGGGCTTCTCACGACCGATGGCGAGATACACCGGCGACAGCGGCGCCTCGTACAGCCCGCGTTTCATCGCCAGCGCGTGGAGGGCTACGGAAACACGATGGCGCAGCGGGCCGAGGAGCTTGCCCTGCGCTGGCGCGACGGCAGCACGGTCGACGTGCTCGATGAGATGATGGGACTCACGCTGGTGATCGTCGCCAACACGCTGTTCGGCGCAACCGTGGACGACGAGGTGGAGGAGATCGGCTCGGCGCTCACCGCCGTCTTCGAGATGTTCGGTTTCGCGCTCATGCCCTTCTCGGAGCTCTTCGACCGCGTGCCGATCCCGACGACGATCCGCCTGCGCCGCGCGCGCGCGCGGCTCGACGCCACGATCTACCGGATCATCGCCGACCGGCGCCGAAGTGGCCGCGATCATGGCGATCTCCTGTCGATGCTGCTGCTCGCGCAGGATACCGGCGATGAGGGCGATGGCGGCTCGATGGACGACGTGCAGCTGCGCGATGAGGCTACGACGCTCTTCGTCGCGGGGCACGAGACCACCTCCAATGCGCTGACGTGGAGCTGGTACGCGCTTTCGGGGCACCCCGAAGCGGAAGCGCGGATGCACGCAGAGCTCGAGCGCGTGCTCGGCGGCCGCCGGCCTGAGTCAGCGGATCTTGCGCGGCTTCCCTACACCCGCGCCGTCCTCGCCGAATCGATGCGGCTCTACCCGCCGGTCTGGGGCATGGGACGCCGTGCGCTCGCGGACCTCACGCTGGCGGGATATGACATTCCGCGTGGCTCGCTCGTCGTCGTTAGTCCGTTCATCACGCAGCGCGACGCGCGCTTCTTTCCGGATCCGGAGCTCTTTCGGCCGGAGCGCTGGCTCGACGAGCATGCGGTGGAGCGGCCTCGTTTCGCGTATTTCCCGTTCGGCGGTGGCGCACGCCAGTGCATCGGCGAGCAGTTCGCGTGGATGGAAGGTGTGCTGCTGCTGGCTACGCTCGGGCAGAAGTGGCGGCTCCGCCTCGCGCCCGGACACACGGTCGAATTCAATCCACTGATCACGCTGCGCCCGAAACACGGAATGCGAATGACGCTGCACTCTCGAGTCTAAGAGAAATGCCGATTCTCCTCACGCTGGTATTCGTACTCTCCGGCGCCGCAGGACTGATCTACGAATCGATCTGGACGAGGTATCTGGGACTGTTCGTCGGGCATGGCGCATACGCGCAGATCATCGTGCTCACGATCTTCCTCGGCGGCATGTCCGCAGGCGCATTCGTCGTAAGCAGAGTTTCCGAGAAGCTGCGCGATCCACTGGCGGCGTACGCGTTCGTGGAGCTTGCGATCGGCATGATCGGCCTCGTCTTCCACGACACGTTCGTGGCAACGACGAACGGCGCGTACGACCATCTCTTTCCCGCGCTCGCCGGCTCGCCACACCTGGTGGTCATCGTCAAGTGGACGATCGCCGCGCTGCTGATTCTTCCACAGTCGATCCTCCTCGGCGCCACCTTCCCGCTCATGAGCGCGGGCGTACTGCGGATCGTGCCGCGCCGGCCCGGCCGCGTGCTCGCGCAGCTCTACTTCGCGAACAGCATCGGCGGCGCCGCCGGCGTGCTCATCGCGGGCTTCTGGCTGCTCAATGAGGGCGGGCTCCCGTTCACGCTCAATGTCGCCGCGACCGTGAACCTCCTGGTGTTTCTCATCGCGCTCGGAGTCGCGCGCTTCGGCTCGCGTGTCGATGGCGTGCTCGAGACACCCGAGCCGGTAGATGAGTCGCCGCGCAGGGAGACCTCGCCCGAGGCGGAGCGAATCCCGACCGGCATCGCACGCCTGCTTCTTATGGTCGCCTTCGGGACAGCAATCGCATCGTTCATCTACGAGATCTCGTGGATCCGGATGCTCTCGCTCCTCCTCGGCAGCGCGACGCACTCGTTCGAGCTGATGCTCTCCGCGTTCATTCTCGGACTCGCGCTCGGCGCGCGATGGGTTCGGTCGCGCGCCGACAGCTTCGTGGATCCCGTGCGCGCGCTCGGCATCGTGCAGTGTGTGATGGGACTCGCCGCACTCGCGACGATTCCCGTGTATCTCGCGGGCTTTCAGTGGACCGCATCGCTGATCACGGCGCTCAAGCCGAACGACGGAGGCTACGACCTGTTCACGATCGCGCGGTATTTCACGTGCATCGTCGTGATGCTTCCGTCCACCTTCTGCGCGGGGATGACGCTTCCGCTCATCACGCGGATGCTCATACGTCGTGGCGAGGGCGAGCGGGCGATCGGCAACGTGTATGCGGTGAACACGCTCGGCTCCATCATCGGCGTCGTCGTCGCAGGGCTGGTTCTGCTGCCTCTGGTCGGCCTCAAGGCGCTCCTCATCGAGGGTGCGGTGCTGGACATGGCGCTGGGAGTGGTGCTGCTTCGGATCTCGGGTCCGAGCGTGCAGCGGCGACAACAGCTCGCCTACGTTGCCGCGGTCGTCATGACGGTCGCCGCGCTCGCGTCGATCGTCTTCAACCGCTTCGATCAGGTCATGCTCTCGAGCGGCGTCTATCGCTATGGCAGCCTCCCCGATTCCACCGGGCGGCAGATCATCTTCTACCGCGACGGGCGCACGGCGACGGTGGCGGTAGGGCGCTCGCTTCCCGACAGCTTCACGTGGATTGCGACGAACGGCAAACCCGACGCGTCCGTTGACCGCGCCTGGTTCTCCACGCGCGACACGAGCAAACAACGCGTGCTGAACGGCGACATCTCGACGCAGGTGCTGATCCCCGTGATCACGCTCGCGCACATGCCGCAGGCGAAGCTCGCCGCGATCATCGGCGAGGGGTCCGGGATGACCTCGCACTTTCTGCTCGGCAGCTCGACGCTCCAGCAGGCCGTGACGATCGAGATCGAGCCGCAGATGATCGCCGGTTCGCGCATGTTCTATCCCGCGAACCGCCGCGTGTTCGACGACAAGCGCTCGCGCTTCGTGATCGATGACGCGAAGTCCTTCTTCGCCACCGACGCACGAAAGTACGATGTCATCATCTCGGAGCCGAGCAATCCGTGGGTGAGCGGTGTGGCGGGATTGTTCACCGATGAGTTCTATCATCGCGTGCGCGGATATCTCACACCTCGGGGCGTGTTCGGGCAGTGGCTGCACCTCTACGAGATCAACGATGGGCTCGTGCTCAGCGTGCTCTCAGCGATTCACAGGAATTTCCCGTCGTACTCCGTCTATCTCACCTCGAACGACGACATGCTGATCGTCGCTTCGAACCTTCCCGAGCTTCCGGCTGCCGACTGGAGCATCCTCTCGTCACCGGGAATCGCGTCGGATCTGGCGGGTGTCGTGCCATTCACACCCAGCTCGCTCAACGCCACGCACCTCGTCGATCGGCGGGAGCTCGCCCCTCTCCTCGATCACTACGGCACGCCCAACTCGGACTACCGTCCCGTGCTCGATCTCGGCGCCGAGCGAGCGCGCTTCAAGCGGGAGACCGCGAGCGGTTTCGGCACGCTGCGCGTCGAGCGCTTCGATGCAGTGGCGGCGGTGTTCGGCGATCGCCGGCCGTTCGATGATGCGCCACGCACCGCCGTGCCCGAGATCTGGCAAATGCACGCGCTCACCGTGGGTGCGGAGCTGCGGAGTCCCTGGATGGTGGCGGAGCCGGACAGCACCGGCGGCAAGGACATGCGCGACGCGCGACAGCGGCAATGGGAGCTGTACTCAACACTGGCCTCAGGGGTTGCGCCGCCGGACTGGAAGCGGTGGACCTCCTCGGCACTGGATGTGGAGCGATACATCCACGCGGGCACCGCAGGCGTAACCGACGAGACGTACTACTCGCTGCTCGCGTTGTACATGACCCGCACCCACGCGCCCGCGCGAGCACGCCAGTCGATAGACATGCGGCACGCGCTCGCGGGTTGGGATTTCAAGACGGCGTCGGCGCTCGCCGATTCACTCGCGCCGGCGGCACTCGTGTACGATGCCTGGATGTCCGCGGACGAGATCCGCGAGGGCGGCACGGTCGCGAAGCTCAAGCTCGGCGATCCGCTCGCCGCGCGGAAGTTCTGGGTGATGATGGGCCCCGTCGCGACTCGCCCGCCCGATGCCTTGCGGTCGCTTCTGCTGCGCGCCTACCTGATCGACGCGTGCGAAAAAGT
>DASXQD010000146.1:0-2216 GCA_036493195.1 Gemmatimonadaceae bacterium
GTCACCGAAAAAACGCATTCGCAATCGTTCCATCGGCCCGCGTGTAGTAGCCACCGTGCACACACTTCGCGTGCTGTTCTCGCTCGGCCCGTACGCGATCGCGTTCATGCGCGACCGCAAGCGCTGGCTTTTCTGGGGTGCCCCGGCTCCGCGCACGCCGGAGATTCACGCGTGGCGCGCGCGGCGGCTGGTGGAGGCGATCATCCGGCTCGGGCCGACGTTCGTGAAGATGGCGCAGGTGTTCGCGGCGCGCGCCGATCTCATTCCCGAGCCGTACCTCTCCGAGTTGGGCAAGCTCATCGATCAGGTTCCGCCGCTGCGCTTTGAAGTCGTGGCCGACATCATCGCCGACAGTTACCACGACAACCCGCGCACTACGGCCGGAGCGGCGGGGTCGATGCACGCGGCCAGCGCGCCCGAGCAGGTGGACGCGATCTTCGAGGAGTTCGAGCGCGCGCCTGTTGCGGCCGCGTCGCTCGGCCAGGTGCACCGCGCGCGCTACAAGGGCGAGACGGTCGCGGTGAAGGTGCTGCGGCCCGGCGTGGAGCGCGCGGTGACCGCAGATCTCTTTGCCGCACGGCAGATTCTCTCGTGGGTCGAGCGCTGGTGGCACCATCCGCACGTGAAGCGCGTGCGCGTGGTGCTGGACGAGTTCGAGCTGCGCATCGCCGAGGAGATGGATTTCAGGTTGGAGGCCGAGCACGCGATAGAGATCGCGAAGAACTTCGCGGGGAATCGCGACGTGATCGTGCCGAAGATCGTGAGCGAACTCACGCGCCAGCGCGTGCTCGTGATGGAGTTCGTCGAGGGGACTCGCATCGACCGGCTCAATCCGAGGGACGTGGACGTGCCGCGCATCGTGGCGACGCTCGTTGCGCTGTACGTGCAGATGATGCTCGTGGACGGCCTGTTCCACGCCGATCCGCACCCGGGCAACCTCATGGTGGCCGACGACGGGCGGATCGTGCTGCTCGACTTCGGGATGGTGGTGCGCGTGCCGCTGGAGACGCGGCGGTCGCTGATGCGCACGGCGATCGCGGCAATTAAACGAAACCCCGAAGCGGTGGCTGAGGGATTCGTAGCGCTCGGCCTCATCATTCCGGGAACTCCGCCGGAAACCGTGCGCTGGCTCGCGCAGCTGCTCATCGAGAACGCATATTCGCGCACGACGACTCGCGAGCGAATCGACGCGCTGCTCGCGGACCGCGTGATGAAAACTCTTTTCGATTTTCCGATCGTGCTCCCACAGCATCTCGTGTACTTCGGCCGCACGGCCGCTCTCATAGAAGGCGTGGGCACGCGGTACGATCCATATTTTCAGGCGATCCCCGTTGCGAGTCCAGTGATCCTCCGGATGCGCTCGCGGATTTTGCGGTCACTCGGCGAGCCGGCGACGCCGAGCGTGGCGGAGGTGGCGACGGTGACGGGGTATGCGCTGGGGAAGGCGGCGCGGTGGCTCGTGGACTTGGTGAGGCCGAGGACGAAGACCGAGGACCGAAGACCGAAGACCGATGGCAACGGCAATCATTCAACGGCGAGGGTGGCGGGAATGAATGGCAAGACAGGCGTGAAGACGATCGCGATGCTGGCCGTGTGTGCGATGTCGGCGGCGCGGGGGCAGACGCCGGCTCCGGCACCGCTCCCGGCGGTCGCGGACCAGATTGCGGCGGCGGTGCTCGCGCTGCCGGCGCCGATGCAGTCGGGCGCGGCGGTGATGGGGTATCGCACGGTCGGCAAGCTCGAGACGCTGCGCGCGGGGACGAACGGCATGACGTGTCTCGCGCTGTTCGCGGTCGAGAAAAACTTCCACGTCGCGTGTTATCACGACGGAATGGAGCCGTTCATGGCGCGCGGGCGCGAGCTGCGCGCGCAGGGCGTGAAGGATCCGATGGTGGACAGCGTGCGCTTCGCCGAGGTGGCGAGCGGGAAGATCAAGATGCCGAAGATGGCGGCGCTGTATCAGATCTTCGGCAAGGCGAACAGCTTCAACCGGGCGACGGGAAAGGTGAGCGACGCGTCGACGCTGCTCGTGGTTTACGTGCCGGGCGCGACGGCGGAGAGCAGCGGGCTCTCGCCGGTGCCGACGAAGATCGGGCCGTGGATCATGTATCCGGGGACGCCGAAGGCGCACATCATGATCAGCGGGGCGATGGCGCCGTAGCGCGGGCGAAGCGCTACTTCAGCGCGGCCTCGACTTCTGCCGCGTGCCCTTCGGG
>DASXQD010000147.1:0-3113 GCA_036493195.1 Gemmatimonadaceae bacterium
ACGCTCGTCATCCTGCTCGGTGCCGTCAGCTTCCTTCTCTTGATCGTCTGCGTGAACGTGGCCGGCCTCATGCTCGCGCGCTCATCCACTCGCATGCGCGACTACGCGCTGCGGCAGGCGCTCGGCGCATCTCGCGGGAGAATCGCGCGACAGCTCCTGACCGAGAGCGTGCTCATCTCGCTGATCGGCGGCGCGGCTGCCGTCGTGGCGCTCCGTCTTTCGCTCGGATCGTTGCTCGCCCTGATGCCCTCCGATGTGCCGCGACTCAACGAGGTTCACGCGAACTGGCAGGTGGTCGTTGCCGCGATCGTGCTTTCGCTGGCGGCCGGTGTGCTCGTAGGGTTGGCGCCCGCATACTATGCGACCGGCGCCGATTCGAACCGCGCGCTCAAGGAGGGCGGCCGCACGGGCGCGGCGCCGAGCGCGCGGCAGAATCGCTCGCGCAGCGCGCTCGTCGTCTCGCAAATCGCACTCTCGGTGGTGCTGCTCATCTCGGCGGGACTGTTGATCCGCAGCCTTGCGTTCGTCCTGAAGCAGGATCCGGGGCTCGATCCCGCGAATCTCGTGACGGGGCAGATCTGGGTTCCGGTCCCGAACAACCCGGCGGCAAACAAGTATCTCGATCCGGTAAAGCAATCCGCTCTCGTCGAGCAGCTGCTGGAAAGACTGTCACGGCTTCCCGGGGTCGACTACGCCGCGCTCGGAACGACCGCCGATATCCCGCTGCTCGGTGGTACCAACAATCCACGTCCGTTCTCGTTGGCGGGCGAGACCGCGCCAGAGCAGAACGATCACGCGGCGAAGTTTGGCTCGGTCAGCCCACTGTACTTCGACGCGCTCAGGATCCCGGTGGCCAAGGGCCGCGTGTTCACGCCACACGATGACGTCGCGTCGCCGAAGGTTGCAGTCGTCAACGAGGCGTTCGTGCGCCGGTTTTCTGGTGGAACCGACATCGTTGGGCGACATCTGATCGGCGCTCGAGGCAACGCTGACTTCGAGATCATTGGAGTAGTCGCGGACGTTCTCGAAAATGGGCTCGACGAAGCCACGGCGCCGCGCGTCTATCTCTCACTGCTGCAGCGCCCCACGGTCGCGCTCGCGGTGTTTCTGCGCTCGCATGACGAAGTCCGGTCCACGGAAGATGCGCTCGCGCGAACCGTACACGAAGTAGATCCCGATCTGCCGACCTTCGGCGTGCGCACCATGCACGAGGTGGTATCGGCTTCCACCGCGAGACGCCGCTTCTCTGTCTCGCTCATGTCGACGTTTGCACTGGCCGCCGTTTTGCTCGCGACGCTCGGGATTTATGGCGTAATGTCCTTCCTCGTGAGTCAGCGCGGAGCAGAGTTCGGTCTGCGGCAGGCGCTCGGCGCAACGCGCCGGGACATCATGGCGCTCGCGTTCCGTCCAGGCATCGCGCTCGCGGTGAAGGGCACGCTCATCGGTGTGCTCGTGGCGTTTCCCGTCGCCCGCTTGCTGTCGGCGCTTCTGTTCGGCGTGTCATCGCACGACCCGCTCACATTCATCGCCGTTCCGGTGCTGCTCGCAACGGTCGCGGCGGCGGCGTGTTATGGTCCGGCGAGGAAGGCGACGCGGGTGGATCCCATAGTCGCGCTGCGCGACTAGCGCGCGCCATACTGGCGCCCTTCCGAGCTCGAGGTGCGACGCGATGCGTGCCATGATCCTGCGCGTGCCGGGCGGTGACGAAATCCGGACACGTGCGTTGCGTGGCCGCGACTGCGTGCACTCGGTCGCGTTGACGGCCATTCCACGCCCGACGACCGAAGCTCACAGATGCGCATGCGCCATCAGCTCGCAGGACTCGGCGCACGTCCGGCACGTTTCCGCGCACGCGTGCATGACCTCATCGCCCACGAACTGATCGCAATCCTCGGCGCATCGTTGGCAGATGGCTGCGCACGCCGCGCAGATGCGTCCATGCTCATCCGAGCCGCGGAGCATGAAGTCCGCGCTCGTCTGGCAGATGTTCGCGCAGTCGAGCAGGAGCGTGATGTGCGCCTCGCTGGCGTGCCGCCCGCCCTGCTCCAGACAATAGGGGAGTGTCGACAGACACACCTCGTGGCAGCGGACACACTCATCGATGCAGCGTCGAACGGCGGGATCGATCAGGTTCATAGCGGTTCTTGGCATTGCTCTGGGCATCGCTCGCTCCCGGTTGAAGGCTCGCGGATCAAACGTCTCCCGTTCGCGCCGCATGATCCGAGCCGCTGTATGCCCGTTGAGCTTGACCGGCGGCGCCACTGAAACTATTCTCTCCCTAACCTCGTTATGGGAAGCACCATGCCACGCGACGCCAGCGATCTCCTACACGGCACGCTCGACGTGCTCATTCTGAAGACCCTCTCCTGGGACGCCATGCACGGCTATGCCATAGCCGAGTGGATCGAGAAGCGCGGCGGAGGCGAGCTCGTCATCGTCGATGCGGCGCTCTACAAGGCACTGCATCGGCTCGAGGATTCCGGGTCGATCGAGTCCGAGTGGGGCGTGTCGGAGAACAATCGTCGCGCGAAGTATTACTCGCTCACCGCCCACGGCCGCGCCCAGCTTCGCGCCGAAGCGGCAACGTGGAAGCGCTACGCGCACGCCGTGCATCGTATTCTCGAAACGGCGTAGCGTGCGAATCCCCGCCGGCGTGCGACGCGTGTTCCGTTTGCCGAGCTCGCGGGAGCGCATCACCCGCGATCTCGACGACGAAGTGCGCTTCCACGTCGACATGCGATCGACGCGGCTGCGCGACGAGGGCTATTCGGAGGTGGATGCGCACGCCGAGGCGCTGCGTCGATTCGGCGATGTGGAAGACTTGCGGGACTACTGCGTATCGATGGAGGTCGCTCACATGCATCGTGCTCACGTGCGCGAACGAATGGAGTCGGTTGCGCAGGATCTCCGGTTCGCGCTGCGACAGTTTCGAAAGTCGCCGGGCTTCACGTTCATCGCGGCGCTGACCCTCGCGCTCGGCGTTGGTGCGACGACCGCCATCTTCAGCGTCGTGAATGGTGTGGTGCTCAGGCCATTGCCGTTCCCTCAACCACAGCAGATGGTGCAGCTGTGGGGGCTCAGTGCCAAGGGGCACCAGCTCCACTTCGCCGATC
>DASXQD010000148.1:0-6437 GCA_036493195.1 Gemmatimonadaceae bacterium
GCACGATGCCCGTGCCGATGATGAACATCCTGAATGGCGGCGCGCACTCGACGAACACCGTGGACTTTCAGGAATACATGATCGTTCCCGTAGGCGCGGAGACGTTCGGTGAAGCGCTGCGGATGGGCACCGAGGTGTTTCACTCGCTGAAGAAGGTGCTCGTCAAGCGCGGGCTCGCCACGAGCGTCGGCGACGAGGGCGGCTTCGCTCCGGATCTCAAGAGCGACGAGGATGCGCTCAAGATCATCATCGAAGCGATCGAGGCCGCGAAGTACGTGCCCGGGAAGCAGATCGCGCTCGCGCTCGACTGTGCGGCGAGTGAGCTGTACGACAAGAAGGGGAAATACACGTTCAAGAAGAGCGGCGCGGGAACGCTCGACGCGAGCGGGATGATCGATCTGTTCGCGAAGTGGATGGAGGAGTATCCGATCGTGTCGATCGAGGACGGCCTGGCTGAGGATGATTGGGAGGGCTGGGCACAGCTGACGACGGCGCTCGGTGATCGCGTGCAGCTCGTGGGCGACGATCTCTTCGTGACCAGCACCGAGCGTCTCGCGAGAGGCATCGAGAGCCATGTGGCGAATGCGATCCTGATCAAGGTCAATCAGATCGGCACGCTCACCGAGACGCTCGAGGCGATCGAGATGGCGCGTTCGGCGGGCTACCTCTCGATCATCTCGCATCGCTCGGGCGAAACGGAGGACACGTTCATCGCGGATCTCGCGGTGGGCACGGGTGCGGGGCAGATCAAGACCGGCTCCGCGTCGCGCACGGATCGCATCGCCAAGTACAATCAGCTGCTGCGCATCGAGGAGATGCTCGGCGACGCTGCGGAATATCCGGGCGGCGCGATCTATGGTCTGTAGAGTTTCGTAGCGAGTGCGAGTATGCGCACCACGTGGCTTCGCCTCGTCTGGATCGTGATCGGCGCGATCGTGCTCGTCTACGCGCTGCAGGGCGGCGAATACAGCACCACGGCGCTCCTGTCGCAGCGCGCGCGAGCGAAGCGCATGCGTGCGTCGATGGACTCGCTGCGGCACGAGATCGACTCGCTCGCAAAGGTGAAGAAGGCCGTGCTGGCGGATCCGGCGGTGCAGGAGCGGATCGCGCGCGAGGAGTTCGGAATGGTGCGCGGAAACAAGGAAATTCTGTATCGATTTGCTGAGCCGGACAGCGCGCGGAAGCCTTGACTTAAAAGTAAAAAGTTCGGATATTTGACGACCTGGCGCGGGGTGGAGCAGCCTGGTAGCTCGTCGGGCTCATAACCCGAAGGTCGCGGGTTCAAATCCCGCCCCCGCTATTGCGAAGAAGTGAAAACACGAAGGCCGAGCCGGTTCCCTGGCTCGGCCTTCGTCGCATCCGACGCTCTCGAATTCCTTGTCACAATCAGGCGTCCTCGCGCGCTCCCTGGATAGACGTCCTCAGGGGATTTTCGTGCACATTCTGATTGCGAGCGTTTTGCTGGCCGCGAGTGCGGGGAATGGTCCGTTCCACGATGGTTGCCTGAATCAGGCGCGGTCGGACACCTCGAGCGCAACGTACGCCGATTCTTCCGCCGCGATGCCGCTCGGCACGGTCGAGTCGGCCACCGTGGTTCCATTCGCGATGTGCTGGCGGATGCCTGTGGTACGATCGGTGGTCGACACGGCCTTGAACGATGCCGATTCCAGCGAAGCGTCGGCGCCCGCGGATTCGCTTGTGTCTCCCCGCGCAGCCGCGGATACCACGTTTCGGTCGCGGCGGCCGCGCGCCATCGAGTACAGCGAGGCCTACCACACGCGCCTCAAGATCCACCAGATAGGTGCGTACGCCATGCTGCCGCTTTTCATCGGCGAGTACGTGATCGGTCAGAAGCTGCTGACGAGTACGAATCGCTCCGGAGGTCTCAAGAGCGCGCACAGCGTGATCGCGGGCGCATTGGGACTCGTGTTCGTGTCGAACACGATCACCGGAGCGTGGAATTTTCTTGACGCGCGAAAGGATCCGAACGGGCGCGCGCGCCGCGAGATCCATTCCGTGCTCATGCTCGCCTCGGATGTGGGAATGGTCGCCACTGCGATCTCGGCGAGCAATGCGAAGCGCTCACTCGTCGACGCCCGGCGCCACCGCACGATCGCGATCAGCTCGATCGCCCTGAGCGCCGTGGGCAGCGGCATGATGTGGCTCTGGAGGAATTGAGAGTGATGGTGACGCCTCTGGTTCAGCTCGAGCATCTCACGGCGCCCTGGCAATCGGCGTTCAGCAACTCGAAAGTAATCTCCACCACCGTTACCAGCGCGCACGTGTTCGCGATGTTCGTGGGTGGCGGCTTCGCGATCGCCGCCGACCGCGCGACACTCAGAGCACTGCGTGGCGATGTGCAAGCGCGTGCGCAGCAGCTTCTCGAGCTTCGGGACGTGCACAGGCCCGTGCTCATTTCAATAGCAGTTCTGTTCGCGAGCGGCATCCTGCTCGCGGCGTCGGACGTGAAGACGTTCGCGACGGATGCCGTTTTCTGGATCAAGATGGGGCTCGTGCTGCTTCTCGTGCTGAACGGAGCCGTGCTCACGAGAACGGAGCAATCACTCGGCACTGCGGGTATCACATCGGAGCACCCGGAGCAGCGACTCTGGGCGCGGCTGCGCGCGAGCTCCTGGTGCAGCCTCTTTCTCTGGTCGGCGACATTGATCGCCGGCGTCATTCTCCAGAATGCATCCTGACGTATCGATCCTATGACTTCCAATCTCCACGACGATACGAGTTGCGCATCGTGCGACTTCGATCAAGACCGCCGGGCATTTCTCCGGCGTACGATGCTGAGCGTCGCGGGCGCGCTCGTTGCCGTTGGCGCTGGCGGCACGTCTGCGCTCGCAGCGTCCTTCGACCTCGTTTCCGGCACCAGGCGAGGGCAGGGCGTGCGCTATCCCATCCCTGCCGCGGACGGCGTGCAGATCGACAAGGACAATCAGGTCATCCTCGTACGCTGGCAGAACACGGCATACGCGTTCAACCTCTCGTGCCCGCACCAGAACACCGCGCTTCGCTGGGACGATGCGGATCATCGCTTCCAGTGCCCGAAGCATCACTCCAAGTATCAGCCGGATGGCGAATTCATCGAGGGGCGTGCAACGCGCGGCATGGATCGCCTGGCGATACAGCGTCAAGGCAACGATCTACTCGTCGATGTCGACAAGATGTTCAAGGAAGATGAAGAAAAGGCAGCATGGACTGCCGCCTGTGTCGTACTCTCCACATAGCCGAGGAGCACGTGATGCCGATCGATGAACGATCCTCTCCGCTCGATGAGCTCGCGCCCAGACTACCGGCGTGCGTGACTCGTCGGCAGTTCGTGATTCAGGGCGCGGTCACCAGCGTCGCGATCCTGCTGGCGGGGTGCGTGGGCTCCGGTGGCCCAACCGCTCCGGGGAACGTCAACCTGACGGTGAACATCGCCGATTACCCGGCGCTCGCGAGCGTTGGCGGCGTCGCGTACGTGGATGCGAACGGCAATCCGTTGGCGATCGTGCGCGTCGATGCGAATACGTTCGATGTGGTGTCCCGCATCTGCCCGCACCAGGGCGGCACGGTCAGCTCGAACGGGAACGGGTTCACATGTCCGAATCACGGAGCGCGTTTTTCGGATTCGGGGACGTGGGTGGGCGGACAGCCGACTTCCAACCTCACCTCCTACACCTCTACGTTCGACGCCGGAACGGGAACGCTCACGATCGGCTGAGCCGGGATCACCTTCTGGCAGCCCCCCTGCTCGCCGATCGCGCGAGCGGGAGTTGTTGGCGATTCTCGCGCGCGTGTAAATTTGCCGTTCACGCGCGCGAGTGTCGGCAATGACGGGTCAGAAGCTGTTTCATACGCACTCTCACGGCCCGAGCGTCGCGAGAGCGCGCCATGGCGTGGATCGCCCTCGGTCGACGGCATTCGTGGAGAGCCGAGCGTGACAGTTGCTGCACTACTGCTCTCACTCATGCATGCGCTGCTCGGCGCATCGCTCGAAGGTTCCGTGCGCTCCGCCGATGGCGCGGCACCTGTCGTCGGCGCATTTGTTGAGCTCACGGTCGCGTCGTCACTCCAACCAGTGGCGCGAGCGATCACGGATTCTGCGGGACACTATGCGCTTCCGGATCTCGCATCCGGCACGTATCACCTTCGCGTGAGTCGCATCGGCTACGACGCGCGTGAGCTGGACGTCATGGTGAACGCTGCCCCGCGCGTAATTGTCGATCTTGTGCTCGCGCCGCATCCACAGCTGCTCAGTGAGCTCCGCGTGCGCGCGGCGACAGCTTTGGATGTCGATCATCGGCTCGACCCGCGCTCCCAGCCTGATTCACTCGGCTGGTCGGTTGTCTCTGGCGAGGCGCTGCATGGCGATCTCGCTCTCGCGAGCCCCGACGCGCTGCAGAGCCTCGCATCGCGCGGACTTGCGCTTGGACGCGAGGAGGCCCCCACCTCGCTTCACGTGCACGGCGGCAGTGGCTCGGAGAACGCAGTCTACGTCGACGGCGTGCCAGTCTTCAATCCGTATCATTCCATCGGCACTCTCACCATCCTCGACCCTGACGTGGTCTCGAGTGTGTCGCTCGATCGGGGCGCACCGGGCGCAATGTTCGGCGATGCAACGGGGGGGATGATCTCGCTCACGACCGCAATGCCGGACACCGGACGCGTTACGACGCAGGGCGGCTTCGGTGCGCGAGCTTTGCGCGAATCGGTAGGTGGCCCGCTGCCCATGGGCGGCGGAACGTTCCTCCTCGCCGCCAGGCGCAGTCTCGATGCGTCGCTGTCGGATTCGCCATCGGGATCGATCGATGGGGCGAGATTCGGCGACGTGTTTGCGAAGGTGACGATGCCTGTGCGCACCGGTGAGCTCGAGATTTTCGCGCTGCACGGCAAAGATCGCCTCTCCTTCGCAGCATCGTCGGAGCACGTGCCGGTGGCGACGGTGGGCTCTGATGGCGCAGAGGAGGATTACGTGCGAGCACCGGGAGTGCTTCCGGGGCTGACCACCAATTTCCTCGGTTGGAATACCGGCACCGACGCGATCACCTGGCGCTCGGGCGTCGCGACACAGTGGCAGCTGCGCGCGTGGCGTACAAAGTTCGATGCGCAAATCGCCTGGGCGGGTGCTTCGCGCGTAGCGAGCTCGCTTGGCAGCACTGGGGGTTCGGCGAGCGTCTCCCGGGCGTGGGGCGGCGTCCACCTGGACGGCGGCCTCGATGCGAGTGGGTACGATGTGCACTACAAGGTCTCGAATCTCGTCGCGAGCGCTCCTGCGCTGACCGGCCAGACTCCGCTCGCGGTGAGCGCGAGCTCACCGCTCATCTCGGCCTTTGCGCAAGCCCAGTGGAGCATGGGCGCGCAATGGACAGCGATCGCGGGACTTCGCACGGCGCTCGTCGCACCTGCGCATGGCGGCGCGGAGCCTCGTCTCTCGTTGCGCTTCACGCCTGCATCCTCGCTCGCGTTCAGTCTTGCATTCGCGAGAACCCATCAATACGTGCAGTCGCTGCGCAATGAGGAGTCTCTGGTCGATGCGGTTGCGGGAATCTCGCTCCCTGTTCTCGCGGGCTCACGCGTTGGCGACCTCGAGGTACCCGCGTCGCAGAGTGATCAGCTGATTGCGACCGCCGATGCGAGACTGTCGAGCTTTCTCACGCTGCGCGCCACCGCGTACGCGCGGCAGGAGACAGGCGCCGTGCTGGTGGCACCCGTGACATCGCAGCCGTTCGCGCTCACGGAGTTCGCGATCGGCACAACGCGTGCGCGCGGGATCTCGCTCTCGCTCGACCGCGAAGGCGATCGCGTCTCGGGGGAGCTCGGCTATTCGCTCGGATACGTCTTCGATCGAGCGCACGGCATTGCGTACTCGCCCTCGTACGACGCAGCGCAGGCAATCAGTGCCGCCGTGGGAATCCGTGTTGCACCTTCCACCGTATTGCGTGCGGCGCTCGCCGCGCACAGCGGTACGCCGACGAGCATGATCGCGGACCAGATCGAGTGGATGCCGTACACATCGGCAGCCGGACGCGGCGATCTCGCGGGATCACCCCAGCACATCGTGGGCTCGCTCGACGGCTCGCAGCTGCCGGCATATTTCCGAATCGACGTCGGCGTTCGGCGGGAGTGGCGAGTGCGAGCTTTTGGCCGCGATGGCGGGCTGCGCACGAGCGCGGGGCTGTCGAATATCTTCGGACGCACTAACGCCCTGGGGATACTGGCTCCCGCCTCCTCGACATCGAGCGTCCTGCTCGCGTTGCCGCGTCGTAGTGCCACCTTCGGCGTGGAGTGGACGTACTGACCGCCTGTAGCTGAGACTCCGCGGCGCTTCTGTCACAGGCGACCCCACTCGAGCGATCCATTGGAGTACAGCAACGACTCCGCGCTGGCTCCCGGAGCGATGCACGGAGGTGACGCCCAGTGGCCGGAATGTGGATAGCTGCCGT
>DASXQD010000149.1:0-2826 GCA_036493195.1 Gemmatimonadaceae bacterium
CGCACCCAACACGGTCTGTCGGTGGGCATTCTCGAAGCCGCGACGGGTCGCGAGATCGGCTCGCTCGGACAGACGCTCGAGCCGCGATCCAACTATCTGGTCGCGCGTGCGCAGCAGGAGCTCGGGGACAATACGGGGAGCATCGGTGTGATGCTGACGGGAGTGAATCGCCAGCTCGATGACTTTTCCGCCGACTCGCTGCGGCGCACCGCGTACGCGGCGGGACTCGACTTCCGCCGCGATTTTCATCACAACGACTACCGGCTGTCCGGATATTTCGCGAAGAGCGAAGTCACCGGCACGCCACGCGGCATCGCGGTGACGCAGGCCAACAGCACGCACTACTATCAGAAGCCGGATGACGGAGAGAGCTATGACACCACGCGCACGTCGCTGGGCGGCGATGCCGAGCGGCTGCGCTTCGAAAAGGTCACTGGGACCGTACAGTTCGCGGAGTCGTTCATCCGTTACTCGCCCGGCTTCGAGGTCAATGACCTGGGCTTTCTCACCGAAGCGGGCGAGCAGAAACAGAGCTCATGGTTCGGCGTCAACCTAATCAACCCGACGTCGCTGTATCGCCAGCTGTTCCTGAACTTCCAGCAGCACAATCAGTGGAACACCGTGCGGATGAGCGCATCGGATCTCACGGACAACGATGCCGGCTTCTCAGCCGATGCCGAGCTGACGAACAGCTGGTGGGCGCACGGCGTCGTGACGTGGCACCGCTTCTTGCCGGTGTACGACGACCGCGCCTCTCGCGGCGGGCCCGCGCTGCGACGTGTGCCGTACACCGATGCATCGATCGAGGTCGATGGCGATCCGCGGCTGCGGCTGCTCCCCGCGCTCGGTGCCTATTCGTGGCGCGGTCAGGGTGCGCAGTCGTGGGGTTATGGCGTAGACCCGTCGCTCACCTTCCGCGTGTCGCGCAGCTTCACCGGCAGCGTCGCCCCGCACTTCGAGCACAACTCGGACAACAACCAGTGGGTGGACAACCTGATTTCGGACGGCGCCGCGGACACCGCCTACACCTTCGGCCACCTCGACCAGAACACGGTGTCGCTCACCACCCGCGTCGATTACACGATGAGCCCGACGCTGTCGCTGCAGATCTACGCGCAACCGTTCACGAGCAGCGGTAAGTACACGAATTGGCGCGAGCTCAATGATCCGCGCAATGCGAACTACGGACTGCGCTACAAGCCCTACGGCACTCCGGAGGGTGCGTCCCAGTACAATTTCGACGTGGCCGAGTTCAACTCGAACGTCGTGCTTCGCTGGGAGTACCGTGCGGGCTCCGCGATTTACGCGGTGTGGACGCAGGGGCGCAGCTTCGAGAATGATGGCTCCGCCTTCGGCAGCTTCAACGTGCACGGGAGTGTGCGCGACCTCTACGCGATCCACCCGGACAACACCTTCCTCATCAAGGCTTCGTACTGGTTCAGCCTGTGATGGGCCAGCGCCCGTGATCATATTGTCCGTATGACACGAGTCGCGTACCTGGGCCTCGGCGCGATCGGCGCGCCGATGGCCAAACATCTCGCACAGCCTCCGTTCGAGCTCGCCGTGTGGAATCGCACCTCGGCGAAAGCGCGGACCTTTGCATTCTCCGCTGGCACCGGCGTTCGGGTGGCGAAATCGGCCGCCGATGCGGCACGCGGAGCCGAGTTCGTGCTCATCTGCCTCCCCACCTCGCAGGATGTGGATTCACTGCTCGATGGTGCGGACGGGCTGCTCGCCGGCGTCGTCCGCGGCTCCATGGTGATCGACTGCACCTCCGGCGATCCGATGACATCGCGCACGATCGCGGCGCGTCTCGCCGCAATCGGCGTGAGCTACCTCGATGCGCCGGTGAGCGGCGGAACCGCCGGTGCGGAGAAGGGAACGCTGACCGTCATGTGCGGCGGCGATGCCGCGCTGTTCGAGCGCGCGATGCCGGTGCTCCGCGCCTTCGGCGAGAAAATCGTGCTGTGCGGGCCCACCGGATCCGGCTGCGCCGTGAAGGCGGTGAACAACGCGCTGCTCGCCGTACACGTCTGGGCCGCGGGCGAAGGGCTCGCCGCTCTCGCGAAGGCGGGGGTATCGCCCGCGGTCGCGCTGGACGTCATCAACGCCTCGAGCGGGATGAGCCGCACCACCGAGCGCCTCTTCCCCGAGCGCGTTCTCTCGCGCGCATTCCCGCGCACCTTCAGGCTCGCGTTGCTCGACAAGGACGTCGGCATCGCGGCCGGCGTCGCGCGCGAGCAGAAGGTCGCGTCGCCGCTCCTCCAACTCACCAGCGAACTCTTTCGCGCCGCCCACGCCATGCTCGGCGAGGAGGCCGATCACGTCGAGGCGGTGCGGCTCATCGAGCAGTGGGCGGGAGTGGAGATCAAGTGACGGCGGCCGCGATTCAGCCACATACAGTGCGCGTACCGGACGTCGATGAGATTCGCGCGCGCTTCCCTGCGCTCGAGCGCGTGCACGAAGGTCATCCCGTGGCGTATTTCGACGGACCCGGAGGAACGCAGGTGCCGGCGAGCGTCGTCGACGCCATGCGCGACTACTTGCTCCACCACAACGCCAACTCGCACTGGGCGTACCCGACGAGCCTCGAGACCGACGAGGTCATCGACGCGGCCCGCACGGCCGCCGCCGACTTTCTGAACTCCGCGCCGAACGAGGTCGTCTTTGGTGCCAACATGACCACCCTCGCGTTCTCCCTGTCGCGCGCCCTCGCTCCGACCTTCGCGCCGGGCGACGAGATCGTCGTCACGGAGCTGGATCATCACGCGAACGTCGCGCCGTGGACGCGCCTGGCGGCCGAGCGCGGCGTGGTAGTGCGCATGG
>DASXQD010000150.1:0-2282 GCA_036493195.1 Gemmatimonadaceae bacterium
CGACGCCCGGCGCGCCGGCACGTAGCTCGCCACGAGCGCCACCGCGCTCAGCACCACCAACACCGCGATGAACGCGACCGGGTCGGTGACGCTCACGGAGTAGAGCAGTGCCGACAGCACGCGTGTGGACGCGAGCGCCGAGAGCGCGCCGATGGCAGCGCCGATGAGCACCAGCGCGAGCCCCTGCGCGACCACCAGTCGCTCGATGTCCGAGGCGCGCGCACCGAGCGCCACGCGGATGCTGATCTCGCGCCCGCGCTGGGCGACGAGATACGAGATCACGCTGTACACACCGAGCGTGGCGAGCAGCAGCGCGACGCCGCCGAACACGCCGACGAGCAGGAGCATGAATCGCTGGCTCGCCACCGAACGCGCGATGATCTCCTCCACGGTGGTGAATCGCATAGGCACATCGGCGCGGACGTCGCGAAAGGCTCGACGGGCCGAGGCCGTCACGGGAGTGTTTCCACTCGTGGCGATGACGACGTTCACATCGGGGCTGTTTCCCGGGCGCTGGCGATCGCACACGTAAATACCCGGCAGCGGATCGGCGGCGAGCTCCTCCTCGTGCGTGTCGCCCACGACGCCAACCACCGTCATCGGCGTGAGGTCGCCATCGATGTTGCCGAACTCGATCACCCTTCCAAGCGGAGACTGGCCAGGCCACTGCTTCTTCGCCAGCGCCGCGTTCACGAGAGCGACCTCGGGCGCACCGGCACGATCGGTCTCGTCGAAGAGTCTTCCGCTCAGCAGCGGAATGTGCAGCGCGCGAAAATAATCGCCGCTCGCCAGCCGGTATGTGGCGTAACCGGTGTGCGCCTTGTCGCGCATCATCACCTCGAGATCCTTCATCAGATCCTCAGGCGCGCGATTCACATCGGCGCTCGTGAGCTCGATGAACTGGCCGTTGCTGCTGCCGCCCGAGAACGGCTCGGCATCGGACACACCAACCGCCGTCACGCCGGGGAGCGCGCGCGCCCGCGCGACAATCTCGTCGGCAAACT
Source organism: Gemmatimonadaceae bacterium (assembly GCA_036493195.1). GTDB lineage: Bacteria > Gemmatimonadota > Gemmatimonadetes > Gemmatimonadales > Gemmatimonadaceae > FEN-1250. The sequence continues at coordinate 1,005 of DASXQD010000150.1, forward strand.
GGGTGCGCCGAGCGACCTTCTCGGCGTTGCTGCCCTCGCTTTCACCGAGCGAGAGCGTCGCGACGACCACACCCTGCGTGCGGAATCCGGTGTCGATGGTCATCAGTCGCACGAAGCTACGTGCGAGCAACCCGGCTCCGATCAGCAGCACGACGGTCATCGCGAGCTGCACGACGACGAGCGATCCGCGAATGCGATAGCTCGCGCCGCCCCCGCCCTGCGTGCGCTGGGACTGCGCCAGCGCCGCGCGAAGGTCACCGCGCGCGCCGCGCCAGGAGGCGACGAGACCGAGCACGATCGCCGTGCCCGCCGAGATGGCGACTGCGAACGCCAGAACCAGCCAATCGATGCGCAGCTCGCCCACGCGAGGAATACTCTCCGGCCGAAGCGCCAGCAGCACGCGCATCCCGGCGAGCGCGAGCAGCAGTCCGCCGAGGCAGCCGATGGCGGAGAGCAGCGAGGCTTCGATGAGCAACTGCTGCGCAAGGCGTGCACGGCCCGCGCCGATCGCCAGACGCACTGCGATCTCGTTCTCTCGCACCGCCATGCGCGCAATCAGCAGATTCGCGACGTTCGCGCAGGCGATGAGCAGCAGCACGGCCGATGCGCTAAGCAGCAGGTACAGCAAAGGCTTGATGTTTCCGACGATCTGGTCGCGAAGCCCGACGACGGTTCCGTCGAACGTCCACGTCGCATCACCGAGCGATGCGTGCAGCCGCTGCAGGGTCATCGAGAGATCGCGTCTGGCCTGCTCGATCGGAATACCATCCTTCACGCGACCGATCACGCGCCAGTTGTGCGCGGTGTAGCTCGTGTTCTTCTCGAAGATCTCGCGCGGATACCAGATGTCGGTCCCGGCGGGGAACTCCTGTCCCGCGCGCATCACGCCCACCACCGTGAGTGGCTTGCGCCCGGAGATGAGCGTCTTTCCGATCGCGCTCGGGGAGGCGCCGAATCTGCTCACCCAGAGTGCGTGGCTGATCACCACGGACATCGGTGCGCCGAGCTGCTGCTCCTCGGGCACGAAGAATCGGCCGATCAGCGGCGTGACCTGCAGCACTCTGAAGAATTGACTCGACACCGCGGTCGCGAGCACCTGCTCGGCTTGGCCTTCGTCCACGAGCGACATCCCGTTTTGCGCATACTCCGCGACGGCGGAAAAGCTGTGCGTGTCGCGGGCAACGGCATCGAAGGTCGGATCGGCGAAGTGGAGCCGGTGTCCCTTGGCGCTGAGCCCCCAGAGCTGCACCATCTGCTTTGGTTGAGGGAACGGCAATG
>DASXQD010000151.1:0-4695 GCA_036493195.1 Gemmatimonadaceae bacterium
CTATCTCACGCTTCACATCGTGGCTGGCCTCGGCGTGTGCCTGCTCACCGGATTCATGTTCGCGGTGCTGCTCGATTCCGTTCGCGAGCACGACGTGCTCGTGACGCGCGATCAAGCGGTCGCAAACTGGTTCCACGGCAACGGAACGGCGCTCGGCGATCAAATATTCGTGATCATCAGCGCGATCGGCTCAACGGCGGCCATGGCGGTGCTCTTCGCCGCCGCAGTGCTGTATCTCTGGCGCGCGAAGCAGCGGACGCTGCTCGTCGCATGGGTGCTCTCGTACGTGGGCGGCACCGTGCTCGATGGCTTGATCAAGGACATCGTTCGCCGGCCGCGCCCGGAGTTTGCGGCGAAATTTCTCCACTACAGCAGCTGGAGCTTTCCTTCCGGTCATTCGATGGGATCGCTGATCGGATTCGCCATGCTCGCCTACACGGTCATCCGCGTCTGGAAAATCGAAAGCATGCTCGCCAGGTTGGGCATTTGGGCAGGGGCGATTGTCCTGATCGTATTGGTGGGATACAGTCGCATCTACCTCGGCGTGCACTACCTGAGCGACGTCGCAGCCGGGTATACGCTCGGGGTACTCTGGTTGGCGGTGTGCTTTACCGGGCTGCAGATGGTGAATCGGCGCGCGGAGCTTCGCCGCGCGCCGTCCACGTGAGCGAGTGAAGAATCATCCGTTGAGCGCGACGTGCGCTGGATCGAGCTCACCCGTGTAGTACGACATCAACGCCTGCTGGAATACGAGGCCGTACCGTGCACCCACCACTGCACTCGCAGCCTGCACCTGGGCCGCACGCGCCTGCGTCAGCTCGACAAGCGTTCCTGCACCCGCCTGGTAGCGCTGCTGCGAAGTCTTCACCGCGAGATCACTCGCCGTGAGCTGTGCCTGCGCAGCAGAGAGCTGCTCGCCCGCAGACTGGAAGTTGAGATAGGCACGCTTCACATCCGCCGCTACCTGCTGCTTCTCCGCCTCGAGCGCAAGCTTCGCATTGTCCTCCTGCACCTTGGCCTTTTGCGCATCCACGCTCGTCTGGCCGCGATCGAAGATCGGAATCGATACACCGATGGAAATGCTCCCCCCGCGCGCCTGGTCCAGCTGATTGAGGAAGGGCTGTCCCGTCACCGACGAATAGGAAGAGTTGTAGCCCGCACTCAACGACACGGTGGGCCACCAGCCGGCGTTCGCCGCCTTCACACCCTGCGCGCTCGCATCGACGCGCGCCGCCTCCGCCGCGAGATCCGCACGCTGCGCGTATGCGCGCGCCGTGAGGCTGTCGAGATTGTAGCTCTTGCCAATCGAATCGTTCACCGCGGGCGCAACGAAGTCGTAGCTCACCTTTGGATCGAGGTTCAAGGTCTGAATCAGATCCACCTTGGCGAGCTCGAGGTCGTGCTGCGCATTCACCACCGCGAGACGCGCCGCGGCGGTGCTCGCCTGCTGCGTATAGAGATCCGAGATCGCGCGCGCACCTGCATCGACCATCTTCTTGATCTCGTCCTCCTGCGCCTGGAGCGATTCGAGGTTCTGCTGCTGCACCTTGAGCTGCTCCTGCGCCGTGATGATCGACAGAAAGTTCGACGCCACCGTGAAGACGGTCGTCTGCTTCGCGCGCGTCAGATCGAGGGTGCTCGCATCCTGGCTCTTTTCCGCCTCGTGCAAGGTCGCGACGTTCTGCAGACCGTTGAAGAGGGTAATGCTCGATGAGATTCCGGCATTCACCGACTGATTCGTCTGGTTGAGCACACCACCCGTGTTCTCACTGAAGTTCCGTCCGAATGTCTGTGCGCCACTCGTGTTCAGCTGCAGGTTCGGCAGGAAGCTCATCTTCGCACCACGGACGTTCGCTGCATCGCTCGCCACGGCATTCTGCGCCTGAGCGAGTGTGATGTTCTTGGTGAGCGCGATCTGTATAGCCTGCTCGAAGGTGATCGGCGTGCCGGCGCTCGCGGTGTCGCCCGCGGCGCCCTCCGCCTTCACCGATTTCACTCCACCAACCACCATCATCAGCGCGAGCGTCAGCGCCGCCAGTTTGCCATTGATTACGCGCATGTGAGCATCCATCCGTGTTGATTGTGTGACCGCCGTGCATCTTTTCCGTTCATCCTGCCGTCCGCCGATCTGCCCTACTCGTATCGCAGCGCCTGAATCGGATCGAGCGCCGCCGCTTTGCGCGCGGGGTAATAGCCGAAGAACACGCCTACCGCCGCCGAAAACCCGACCGCAACGAACACTGCGATCAGCGGAGTTGCGGTGGTCCAACCCATCACGTGCCCGAGAATCGCCGCGCCCCCGAAGCCGATCGCGAGACCGACCACGCCGCCGAGCAGGCTCATGACGACGCTCTCGACGAGAAATTGCGTCAGTACATCCGAGCCGCGAGCACCGACAGCCATGCGAATGCCGATCTCACGCGTGCGCTCCGTCACGGACACGAGCATGATGTTCATGATCCCGATGCCGCCTACCACCAGCGAAATCGATGCGATCGCCGCGAGGAGTCCCGTCATCACGCTCGTGGTGCTCGTCGCCGCCTGCGCGATCGCCGTTTGGTCGCGCACCGTGAAGTCATCGGGCGAGCCACCTAGACCATGCGAGTCGCGCATGATCCCGCGAATCTCCTCCTGCGCCGCAGCCATGTCCTTCGGCGAGCTCGCGCTCGCGAGGATCTGACCGAGGAAGGTGAAGCCGCTCAGGCGATTCTGCGCCGTGGTGTACGGCACGAGTACGATGTCGTCCTGATCGACACCACTCGACGTCTGCCCCTTCGCCGCCAGCACACCGACGACGGTGAACGGCACGTGGCCGAGCTGGATCTGGCTTCCCACCGGATCGCTGTCGGGGAAGAGATTCTTCACGATGGTCGCGCCGAGCACCGCTACCTTGCGCTTTGCGTTCACGTCGTCGACGGTGAAGAGATCGCCACTCGTGACGTCCCAGTCGCGAATCGAGAGATAATCCGTCGATACTCCGTCGATCTCCGTGCGCCAGTTCCCCTTGGCCGTGATCACCTGCGTACGCGTCACGATCACGGGCGATACCGCCGAGAGCAGCGTCGCATCGCTCTTGATCTTGTCCGCATCGGCAACCGTGAGGCGGTTGAACGTCTGCGCTCCCTGGCTCGCGCCGCCTGCCGCGGTGCTTCCGGGCGTGACCACGATCAGATTCGTGCCCAGATTCTTGATCTGCGCCTCGATCTGCGTCTGCGCGCCATTGCCCACGGCGACCATCACGATCACCGCGCCAACGCCGATCACGATACCGAGCATCGTCAGCATGGTGCGCATCTTGTTCTTGAGGATGCTCCCCGTGGCCATCGACAGAAGCGACTTGGTCTTCATGCTGCCTCCTTCGCTGCACCGAGCTCCTGCACGTTCGTCTCGGTGTCCATCGTCAGTACATCGTCCGCGGCGCGGCGTGGTGCCGCAACAGCGTGATCCTTCATGATTCGCCCATCGCGAACGTCGATCACCCGATGCGCGTACTGCGCGATGTCCGGCTCGTGCGTCACGATGATCACCGTGATTCCCTGCTCGTTCAGCGCCTGGAAGAGCGCCATCACTTCCACACTCGTCTTGCTGTCGAGATTCCCCGTTGGCTCATCCGCGAGCAGCAGCGTGGGCTGCGTGACGAGCGCTCGCGCGATCGCCACACGTTGCTGCTGTCCACCAGACAGCTCGCTCGGCTGATGGTCCAGCCGCTCGCCCAACCCCACTCGCCGCAGCGCTTCCGCTGCCAGATCGCGCGTGTTCTTCCACCGGCCCGTGCGATCGTAGAGCAGTGGCAGCTCCACGTTCTCCACCGCGCTCGTGCGCGGAAGCAGATTGAAACCCTGGAACACGAAGCCAAGCTTCCGGTTTCTGAGATCCGCGAGATCGTTGCGACTCATTCCATCCACGCGAATGCCGTCGAGCACGTAGCTCCCCGCCGTGGGGACATCGAGACATCCGAGGATGTTCATCAGCGTGGACTTCCCCGAGCCGGACGAGCCCATCACCGCGAGCAGCTCGCCCGGGTTGACGGTGAGGTCCACGCCCCGAAGAGCGAACACCTCGGTCTCTCCCATGCGGTAGACTTTCTTCACGCCGCTGATCTCGATCACTGGTGCAGACATGTGAGCTCTCCCGTTGGCGGTTAGAAGGGTCCTTGGGGGCCGCCGCGACGACCCGTGCTCTGGGTCTGCGGCTGCAGCGGATTTTTCGCGCTCGCGGCCGGCGCCACATCGGTGCCGGTGCTCGCGCCTACTATGATCTGCATGCCTTCCTTGATGCCGTTGCCGGTCACCTGCGTGCGCGACCCATCGCTGAGTCCCGTGTGCACGCGCACCGGCTCGAGCGTTTTCGTCGAGTCGAGATACCAGAGTGTCGCCAGAGTCGAGTCGCGCATCGCGCCGCCCGCGCTGTCCGCGCGCACCTTCGGCGCACCAGCCGCAGACGCGTTGCGCACCCGCGTGCGAGTGCCCGTACTCGAGCCACTGCTCGCACCTGCCGCAATCGCAGGCTTGAAGCGCAGCGCCGCATTCGGCACGGACAGCGCATCGTTCGCCGAGCCGATGAGGAACTTCACCGTCGCCGTCATGCCGGGAAGCAGCTTGCCATCCGGGTTCGCCACCGCGACGACGGCCGTGTAGTTCACGACGTTGTTCACAGTGGTCGAATTGATGCGAACCTGGCTCACCGTGCCCGTGA
>DASXQD010000152.1:0-5064 GCA_036493195.1 Gemmatimonadaceae bacterium
CGCGCAGAACGGCGAGGCGTTCGAGTTCAATCTCATCGACACGCCGGGACACGTCGACTTCACCTACGAGGTATCCCGCTCGCTCGCCGCATGCGAAGGCGCGATCCTCGTGGTCGACGCATCGCAGGGCATCCAGGCGCAGACGCTCTCGAATCTGTTTCTCGCGCTCGATGCCGGACTCGAGATCATCCCGATCCTCAACAAGATCGACCTGCCAGGCGCGGAACCCGAGCGGCGCAAGCAGGAGCTTCACGAGCTGATTGGTGCCGATGTCGACGACATTCTGCTGGTGAGCGCCAAGGAGGGGCTCGGGATTCCCGAGCTGCTCGAGGCGATCGTGCGGCGCGTGCCGCCGCCGGAGGGTGATGCCGACGCACCGCTCCGCGCCCTGATCTACGACTCGTATTACGATCGCTACCGCGGCGCCGTGCCGAGCGTGCGTGTGATCGACGGCGTGCTCAAGCCCGGAATGCAGATCCGCTTCGCGGCCGGGTCCGGACAGTCGTACGAGGTCGCGCAAGTGGGGTACAATCAGCTCCGTCAAGTCGAGACGGATTCGCTGGGCCCGGGCGAGGTCGGCTTCGTTGTGGCCAACGTGCGCACGGTGAAAGAGACGCGCGCCGGTGACACGGTGTTCGACGCGTCCAAGCCCGATGTCGAGCCGCTCCCCGGCTACAAGGACGTGCACTCGATGGTGTTCTCGGGGCTGTATCCCACGGACACCACGCAGTACGAGGGACTCCGCGACGCGCTCGAGAAGCTCCAGCTCAACGATGCATCGCTCAACTACGAGCCTGAAACATCCACCGCACTCGGCTTCGGCTTCCGCTGCGGATTTCTCGGGCTGCTGCACATGGAGATCGTGCAGGAGCGCCTCGAGCGCGAGTTCGATCTCGACCTCGTCACCACGGTGCCGAGCGTCGAGTACCATGTCTATCTCACCGATGGCACGATGCAGCTGCTCGAGAGTCCGGCGAAGCTTCCCGACGCCGGATTGATCTCCAGAATCGAGGAGCCGTTCGTGAAGGCGCGCATCATGGCGCCAGCCGAGTACATCGGACCGATCATGGCACTGGCGACCGAGCGCCGCGGCGTCTACAAGAACATGTCGTATCTCGATACCGCGCGAGTCGAGTTCGATTTCGAGTTCCCGCTCGGCGAGATCATCCTCGATTTCTTCGACAAGCTCAAGACGATCAGCCGCGGCTATGCGAGCCTGGATTACGACATGCTCGACTATCGCGAGAGCGATCTGGTGAAGCTCGAGATGCTGATCAACGGCGATCCCATCGACGCCTTCTCGGTGATCATCCACCGAGACAAGTCGTACGACTGGGGGCGGAAGATCGCGGACAAGCTGAAGGAGCTCATTCCGCGCCAGCTGTTCGAGGTGGCGATCCAGGCGGCGATCGGCAACAAGATCATCGCGCGCAGCTCGGTGAAGGCGCTGCGCAAGGACGTGCTTGCGAAGTGCTACGGCGGCGACATCTCGCGCAAGCGGAAGCTGCTGGAGAAGCAGAAGGAAGGAAAAAAGCGCATGAAGCAGGTGGGCTCCGTGGAGATCCCGCAGGAAGCATTTCTCGCGGTACTCCAGGTGGACTGATGGCCCTCGCTGCCGCGACGGGCCCTCACCAGCTGGTCGTGCAAACCAGCTTTCTCGGCGACACCGTGCTCACCACCCCGCTCATCGCGGAGCTGGCCAGGCGAGGTCCCGTGGATGTGGTCGTGACGCCGGCGTCGGCGCCGCTGCTGGCCCGCAATCCGGACATTCACGAGCTCTTCGTGTACGACAAGCGAGGCGCGGACGGGGGGCTGCGCGGATTCCGCCGCCTCGCGCAGCGCGTGCGCGCACCCGACGCGGGCAAGGGTGCGCCGCCGGCGATCGCGTATCTCGCCCAGCGATCCGCGAGGAGCGGCGCGCTCGCGCTTGCCGCCGGTTACACGCAGCGCGTGGGCTTCGACGGGTCGGCGGGACAGACGCTCTACACGGCGCGCGTGCCGTATCGCGAAGATCGTCACCACGCCGAGCGCCTCTGGCGGCTCGCCTTCTTCGCTCAGGGCGACGGCGAGGGCGACGCCGCGGTGGATGCCGACGCGATGCATCCGAAGCTCTTTCCCGACGCGGAGGAACGCGCGGCGGTGGATGCGCTGCTGGGCCGGGACGCGGACTCGCGTCCGCTCGTTGCGCTCGCGCCAGGAAGCGTGTGGGCGACAAAGCGCTGGCCCGGCTATGCGGAGCTCGCGAAGCGACTCGCCGCGCGTTACCGCCTGGCAATAATCGGTGGACGGTCGGACAGTTCGGAGGCCGCATCTATCGCTGAGTTTTCCGGTGCGCAAGGGGTGGTTGACGGAACGGCATCGTTGACGTTGCTTGCCTCAGCCGAATTGATAGGACGTGCGAAGTTGCTGGTTACTAACGACTCGGCGCCGCAGCATCTCGCTTCCGCCATGGGCACGCCGACAATCACTATTTTTGGGCCGACGGTCGAAGCGTTTGGCTTCGGACCGCTGGCTCCAAACTCCATCTCCCTCGGACTAGACGCGCTTGCCTGCCGCCCCTGTCACCATCACGGTCCTCCCCGCTGTCCGCTCGGGCACTGGCGCTGCATGCGCGAGCTCGGAGTGGACGCGGTCGCGATCGCGGTGGATGAGGTGCTCAGTGGCTGCTGAGGGCTTGGAGCAGCGCACATGAGTCGTGAGCGCACGAAGTACATCGTCGGCGTCGATCTCGGCGGGACCAACATCGTGGTCGGCGCGATGCCCGAGGATGGGAGCAAGCAGCTCGCGGTACGACACGCCTCCACGCACGCGGAGCTCGGGGCGGAAGCAGTCGTGCATCGGATCGCGACGATGGTGGCGGAGGTCATCGCGGACGTGACCGCGAGCGAAAAAGCGCGCGAGGATGATTTCCTTGGAGTCGGCGTCGGTGCCCCGGGCCCTCTCGACCGGGAGCGCGGAGTGGTGGTCGTCGCTCCGAATCTCGGCTGGCGGGATTTCCCGCTGCGCGATTCGATCTCCGAGCGCACCGGGCTGCCGGTCGCGCTCGACAACGACGCGAACTGCGCGACCATCGGCGAGTGGTGGAAAGGCGCTGCGCAGGGTGCGAAGAACGTCGTCGGAATCACGATCGGTACCGGGATCGGCGGCGGCATAATCATGAACGGCGTGCTCTATCATGGGTCCTCGGACGTTGCGGGGGAGATCGGGCACACGACCATCGATTCCACAGGGCGCTATTGCCGCTGCGGCAACTACGGCTGTCTCGAGGCCTACGCGTCCGGCCCCGCGATCGCGGCGCGCGCGCGCGAGGCCCTCGAGCGCGACGAGGTATCGACGCTGCGCCGCATGGTGGATGGACAGCTGGATGAGCTCACCGCAGCAACGGTCTACGCCGCCGCGCACGCCGGTGACGCGCTCGCGCTCGAAGTCGTGCGCGACACCGCCCGATTCCTTGGCACGGGCATCGGCAACATGCTCAACATCCTCAATCCGGATGTCGTCGTGATCACGGGCGGCGTGACGCAGGCAGGCGAGCCACTGTTCGAGCCGCTGCGCGCGGAGGTCAAGCGTCGCGCATTCCGGCCGGCCGTGGATGCCTGCCGCATCGTCGCTGGTACGCTTCGGAGCAGCGCCGGCATGGTCGGTGCGGTCGCGACGTTCAAGCAGCAGCGCTTCGGAGCCGTCTGAGATGATGCGTCGCAAGCGACTCGGCGTGATCAGCACCTTCGTGTGGGACACGATCTACGGGCGCGATCCGCGCTCGGAGCCGGTGACCGAGTGGGGTGGCTGCGCATACGCGCTGAGCGCGCTCGACGCCTGCCTCGCCAACGACTGGGAGATCGTGCCGCTCGTAAAGGTTGGCGATGATCTGGCGCCTCGGGCGCGCGAGTTCATCGCGACGCTGAGCCACGTGGCGCCGGATGCGGCGCTGATAGGCGTGCCCTATCCGAACAATCGCGTCGAGCTGCGCTACGAAACGAGCGAGCGCCGGGCCGAGAAGCTCACGGGCGGGCTGCCGGGTTGGAGCTGGCTCGGACTCAAGCCGCTGCTGCGCGATCTCGATGCGATCTACATCAATTTTATAAGCGGATGGGAGCTCGATCTCGAGACCTGCCAGCTCATCCGTCAGAACTTTTCCGGGCCGATCTACTGTGATCTGCACATGAAGGTGCACGCGGTGCAGCCGGATGGATGGCGCGTGCTGCAGCCGTTGCCCAACATCGATCAGTGGTCCCGCTGCTTCGATCTGCTGCAGATGAACGAAGACGAGGTGACGACGGTCGCGCGCGATCCCATGGAGCTCGCAGCGACGGCCATGATGGCCGGCGTGCGATGCCTCACTGTCACTTTGGGTTCGCGCGGCGCGATCTACTTCGCCGCCCCGGGATTCGATCGCATTTCCGATCTCAAGTCGCCGAGCGCCGGCATGAGCGATGTCGGCCCGCTGCGCACCGCGCTCGTGCCCGTGCCCAACAGCTTCGACAGCGGCGATCCGACCGGATGCGGTGACGTGTGGGGAGCTACCTTCTTCTCGCGCCTTCTCGCCGGCGATGACATCACGGCCGCGATGCGGGCGGCACACGGCGCGGCCGCACGAAACGTCATGTTTCGCGGCGCCAGTGGACTCACGCGACATCTGCGAGGGGAGCTGATCACGCAATGACCACGGTCATCAATCTCCCGCCTTCGCTCGATGAGCGGACATTCGAGACCGTGCTCGAGCATCTCGCTCCGGTTCCGATCGATGAGAAGGTGCTGCTCGACGGACGCCATACGCGCTGGGCATCTCCATACGGCCTCACTGCGCTGCTCACGGTCGCGCAGACGCGTGCCGAGAAGCCGGCACTCGTCTCGCCCGAATCGGAGGAGACCGGATCGTATTGGGCGCGCACCGGCTTCTTCAAGCACGCCGAGGAGCTGTTTGAGATGCACGGCACCACGCATCGCGCGCGCGCGAGCGGCGAGTCGGATGTACTGCTCGAGATCACGCCGGTCGCGAAGAGCGAGGACGTGCACGAGGTCGTCGGACGCATTCAGCAGAAGTCGGCATCGATTCTCGTGAAG
>DASXQD010000153.1:0-4249 GCA_036493195.1 Gemmatimonadaceae bacterium
CCGCGCGTGTCGAGGCGCTCACCGCTGCTGCTCCGCCGCGAGCGTCGAGTCGACGCTTTGGATGTCGATTGCGCGCAACGAGTCTTCTCGCTGCTCGGCTGTCGTGATCGCGGAGCGCTGCAGCTCTTCGAGGTACGCGACCACTGCCCATCGCTCCATCACGGTGAGCTGCGGCGCGTACGGCGGCATTCGCCCGATTCCCCGCGTCGCGATATTGAACACGAATCCGGGAGGCAGCCCCTGCATCGCGCCGCTCCGAAGCGACGGCGGCCTCGGCGCGCCCATGTTCGCCGCCACGATGCTCCCGCCGAAGCCGCCGGCTCCGTGACAGACGGCGCAGTACACGTCGAATTTCTGATGGCCGAGCGCGAGGAGATCCGGCGTGACGTCGATCGGCACCTGCGTGGCCCACTGCCCGTCAAGCGTGCCGCTGCCGATTGCGCCGGTGTCCGCCTCGCTCTCGCGACTCATCGTGCCCGCGGGCGGGCTGCGCATCGGCTCATCGAGTGCCGCGCGCCCGCTCGGTGCGTGGGGCTCGTACGGCTCGTCGCGCTGCTGAATGCGCATCCGCTCGAAGTCACCCTGCTCGCGCTCCGGTGATTTCGTGCACGCGGCGGCGAAGGTGACGCCGAGCACCGTGCAGCAGACGACTACACTCGCGCGACTCACTCTGGCTCCAGCTGCACGAGGCGCAGCGGCGAGAGCGCGTTGAGCTCGCGGATAATGCGGTCCGGAGCGCACTGCGGATCCGCGGCATCGACGGCGAGCCAGTAGCGATCGATCGTCGCGCGCTCGAAGCCGTCGATCTCGAACACCGGATGCCACGGCTGCGGCAGCCGCGCGATCACGAAGAACCCGATGAACGCGGCCAGCGACGCCGCGAGCACCGTTCCCTCGAACGTCGGGATGAGAAACGCCGGAACCGCGTGCGCCGGCCGTCCACCGATGTCGAGCGGATAGGCGTACGCGTTCGCGTACCACTGGATCAGGTAGCTCAACACGCCGCCGATCAAGCCGACGATGAACACCGCCACCGGCAGCCGCGAGCGCGTGCGCGGTATTCCCGACTGCAGCGGCACGGGCGAGTACGTCTCGAGCCGCGTGTAGCCGCGCTCCGCGAACGAGCGTACCGCCTCGGTGAGCTCGCGCGCAGAGCCGAACTCCGCCAGGTACGCGCCCGCGCCCCACGTCCGGTCACGCACGCTGTGCCTCCTGTTCAGGAGACAAGTTCCTACTGATCCGGAGCTCCTTCACCTCGCTGATCGCGACTGACGGAACGAACTTGAGAAAGAGCAGGAACAGCATCCCGAACAGGCCGAAGCTTCCCGCCAGAATTCCCCAGTCCACCCACGACGGGATGTAGATGTGCCAGCTCGACGTGAGGAAGTCGCGATTGAGCGACGTCACGATGATGACGAATCGCTCCATCCACATGCCCACGAGAATGCCGATCGATGCGAGAAAGAGCGCGGTCGCATTCGTGCGCAGGCGCCTGGACCAGAAGAGCTGCGGGCTCAGTACATTGAGCGCCGTCATGATCCAGTACACCACGGCATACGGCCCGAACGGCCGCGCGCCGAGATACGTGTATCGCTCGAAGGGATCCGCGCTGTACCACGACATGAACGTCTCGATCACGTAGCTGTAGGCGAGCATCAGCCCCATCGCCAGCATGAGCTTCGCGATCGCGTTGAGATGCGCCTCGGTGACGATGTCGTACAATCGGAACGCCCGGCGCAGCGGCAGCAGCAGCACGAGCACCATTGCGAGCCCCGAGTAGATGGCGCCCACGACGAAGTACGGCGGGAAGATCGTCGAGTGCCATCCCGGCAGCTGCGCGATGCTGAAGTCCAGGCTCACCACGCTGTGCACCGAGATCACGAGCGGCGTCGCCAGCGCGGCGAGCAGCACGTAGGCGACGTTGAAGCGCTGCCACTGAAAGCCGGAGCCGCGCCATCCCATCGCGAACAGGCCGTACACTCTGCGGCGCATCCGGCTCGGCGCGCTGTCTCGAGCCGATGCGAGATCGGGCACGAGACCGAGATACCAGAAGAGGAGCGAGACGGTGAAGTACGTCGTCACCGCCGCGACATCCCACGGCAGCGCGCTCTTGAAGTTCGGCCACACGTTCATCGTCGCGGGATACGGGACCAGCCAGTAGAAGAACCACGGCCGCCCCAGGTGCAGCAGCGGGAACAGCGCCGCATTCACCAGCGCGAAGATCGTCATCGCCTCGGCCACCCGGTTGATCGATCCACGCCAGCGCTGATTGAGCAGCAGCAGAAAGGCCGAGATGAACGTGCCCGCGTGGCCGATACCGATCCACCAGACGAAGTTCGTGATCGCGAACGCCCACGCGACGGGAATGTTGTTCCCCCACGTGCCGATCCCCACCATCACGGTGTAGGCGACGGTGCCGAGCAGGAGCAGCGTGCCGAGCGCGGAGAGGGCGAACAGGATCCACCAGATGCGTCGCGTGTGCCAGAGCGGCGCGAGCACCAGATCGGTGATCGCGGCGTCCTCTGGGGCTCCGCGCATCACGGGCCATTCTTCGCTCGCCATCATCTGGCTCGGCGCGGGCCGCGCGACCGCGCTCACGCGCTGCTCTCCAGCGCCGGGTTCGGATTCCGAATGCGAGTCAGGTATCGCACGCGCGGCTGCGTGTCGAGCTGCTCGAGCACGCCGTATGCACGCGGCTCGCTGCGCCGGCGCATCATCTCCGAATCGGGCTCGGTGAGCGAGCCGAACACGATCGCGTTCGTGGGACACGCCTGCTGGCACGCGGTCTTCACTTCGTCGCCGCGCAGCGGCCGGCCTTCGATTCCCGCGTTGATCTCCGCCTCGCGAATGCGCTGCACGCAGAAGGTGCACTTCTCCATCACGCCACGCTCGCGCACCGTGACATCCGGATTCTTCACCATCTGCTCGGTCTCGGTGAGATTCGCGTTGTAGTCGAACCAGTTGAACCGGCGCACCTTGTACGGGCAGTTGTTCGAGCAGAAGCGCGTGCCCACGCATCGGTTGTAGACCATCTCGTTCAGCCCGTCGGGGCTGTGCACCGTCGCGCCTACCGGGCACACGTACTCGCAAGGCGCGTTCTCGCATTGCTGGCAGAGCATGGGCTGCGTGACCACGCGCGGATCGTCGCCGCTGCCCTCGAGATACCGATCGATGCGCAGCCAGTGCATCTCGCGCGACTTCACCACATCGTCGTGCCCGACCACCGGCGTGTTGTTTTCCGCCTGGCAGGCGACGACGCACGCGCTGCACCCGGTGCACGTCGCGAGATCGATGGTCATCGCCCACTGGAGCGGACTGTCGAGCCGCTGCTGCGGATCATAGATCGTGAGCGGCTTGCGCGCCCGCGTGGGCGGCGGCTGTGGCGTCGAGGGCTCGGCGCGATAGTGCTCGAGCGTGTCGCTTCGTGCCTGGTCGCGTCCCTCCATCGTCCAGTGCGTCTGCGTGATCGCGAGCTCGCGCGCCGGCGCATCGGACGCGCGCTGCACCGACACACCGGAGAGATGGAACGCATCCGTGCCGGGCCAGAGGAGATACGCGTTCGCGCCGATACCCGATGCGACCTTCTCCGCGCCCGTGCGCCCATAGCCCAGATGCACCGTGGCCACGCCGTCGGGCTGACCGGGCACGATCAGCGCCGGGATCGCGAGCGACATCGAGTCCCGCGTGAGCCGGATGATGTCGCCCGTCGCTACGCCGATGCGCTTCGCGGTGTCGGGGCTCACGAGCGCCGCGTTATCCCACGTCAGCTTCGTGACGGGATCCGGAAGCTCCTGCAGCCAGCCGTTGTTCGCGAACGAGCCGTCGTGAATGCGAGCGTCGGGCTCGAACGCGACCTCTATGGTCCCCGCCGACACGCTCGATTCCGCGCCCCTCGATGACGCCGCCGGCTCGGCGCGCGCCGGCAGCGGCACGCGATCGAGCGGCGCGCCAACGGCGAGCCCGCGCCGAAGCACCGATGCCCAGCTCTCGTCATCCGCCGCGATGCCACCCGCCTTCGCGGACGCTCGCAACATTACGAGCGGATCGGCAGCGGCATCGCCCGCGAGCGCCGCGAGCACCTCGATCGTGGACTTTCCGCCGAACAGCGGCTGCACGAGCGGCTGCACCACCGAGTACGTGCCGTCGTACGCCCGCGCATCGCCCCACGTCTCGAGATAGTGCGCGGCAGGAACGAACCACGTGGCGTGGCGAGCCGTCTCGTTCTCGTACAGCCCCGAGTACACGACGC
>DASXQD010000154.1:0-3446 GCA_036493195.1 Gemmatimonadaceae bacterium
TCCGGCACCATTAGCGGTCCGATTCGTGACTCGCCGTTGCAGTCACACTCTGGACTCCCTTCCCACGCTTCGCTCCAACTCGTTGCCGGACAAGATGTTGCACCGCCCTGAACGACGTCCCGCCTCATTGCCAATCCCGACAAATTCTATTAGGATTGAGCACGCGCCGTTGGTGCGCGGGAGATGGTAAGGAGCGGACATGGGCGGAAGCATTGAGACCCTGGTCAACAGGGAATACCAGTACGGATTCGTCACGGACATCGAGGCGGAGACCATCCCGCGCGGGCTCGACGAGAAGACGGTCCGGCTGATCTCCGCCAAGAAAGACGAGCCGCAATGGCTGCTCGACTGGCGTCTCAAGGCGTACAACCGCTGGACCACGATGCTCGAGCCGCACTGGTCCAACGTCAGCTACCCGCCCATCGACTACCAGAACGTCATCTACTACTCGGCGCCCAAGCCCAAGAAGGTGCTCGGCAGCCTCGATGAGGTCGATCCCAAGCTCCGCGAGATGTACAACAAGCTCGGCATCTCGCTCGACGAGCAGAAGCGGATGAACAACGTCGCGGTCGACGTCGTCATGGATTCCGTGAGTGTGGGCACGAGCTTCAAGGCAGAGCTCTCCAAGCTCGGCATCATCTTCTGCTCCATGGGCGAGGCCGTGCGCGAGCATCCCGAGCTCGTGCGGAAGTACCTGGGCTCCGTGGTGCCGCACTCCGACAACTTCTTCGCCGCGCTCAACTCCGCCGTGTTCAGTGACGGCTCCTTCGTGTACGTGCCGAAGGGCGTGCGCTGCCCGATGGAGCTGTCCACGTATTTCCGCATCAACGCGGAGGGAACGGGTCAGTTCGAGCGCACGCTGATCATTGCCGACGAGGGCGCGTACGTGAGCTACCTCGAGGGATGCACCGCGCCCAAGCGCGACACGAATCAGCTGCACGCCGCGGTGGTGGAGCTCGTCGCGCTCAAGGATGCGACGATCAAGTATTCCACGGTGCAGAACTGGTTCGCCGGCGATGAGAACGGCGAGGGCGGCATCTTCAATTTCGTCACCAAGCGCGGCAAGTGCGCGGGCGAGAATTCGAAAATTTCGTGGACGCAGGTCGAGACCGGCTCGGCGATCACGTGGAAGTATCCGAGCGTGATCCTGCTCGGGGACAACTCGGTGGGCGAGTTCTATTCGGTGGCCGTGGTGAACAATCACCAGCAGGCCGACACCGGCACGAAGATGACGCACATCGGGCGCAACACGCGCAGCACGATCGTCTCCAAGGGCATCTCGGCCGGCCAGGGCAACAACAGCTATCGCGGCCAGGTGAAGGTGATGCCCAAGGCGCAGTTCGCACGCAACTACACCCAGTGCGACTCGATGCTGATTGGGAATCGCTGCGGCGCGCATACCTTCCCGTACATCGAAGTGCAGAATCAGAGTGCGACGCTGGAGCACGAGGCGTCCACGTCGAAGATCGGCGAAGATCAGATCTTCTATCTCACGCAGCGCGGCATCTCGAAGGAGAACGCGGTGTCGATGATCGTCGCCGGATTCTGCAAGGACGTGTTCAAGGAGCTCCCGATGGAGTTCGCGCTCGAGGCGCAGCAGCTCCTCGGCATCACGCTCGAGGGCAGCGTCGGTTGATCCGACTGCTCCTCGACTACAACAGGATTATCGTTTCGTGCTCGAGATAAAGGATCTGTACGCCAAGGCTGGCGACCGTGACATCCTTCGCGGGATCTCACTCAGCGTCGCCCCGGGCGAAGTGCACGCCATCATGGGCCCCAACGGCTCCGGCAAGAGCACGCTCGCGCAGGTGCTCGCGGGGAATCCCGCGTACGAGGTGACCGGCGGCTCCGCCACATTCGAGGGCAAGGATCTGCTGTCGCTGCCGCCGGAAGAGCGCGCGCAGGCCGGCGTCTTCCTCGCGTTCCAGTATCCGGTGGAGATCCCGGGCGTGTCCAACGCGTATTTCCTGCGCTCGGCCTACAACTCGATTCGTCAGGCGCGCGGACTCGACGAGGTCGACCCGCTCGACTTTCTCGATTACATGGAGAAGAAGCTCGAGCTCGTGGACATGGACACCGAGATGCTCAGCCGCTCGGTGAACATGGGCTTCTCGGGTGGCGAGAAGAAGCGCAACGAGATCCTGCAGATGGCCGTGCTCGAGCCGAAGCTCGCGCTGCTCGACGAGACCGATTCGGGGCTCGACATCGATGCGCTCCGCATCGTCGCGAACGGCGTGAACGCGCTCAAGCGCCCCGACAACGCGACGATCGTCGTCACGCACTATCAGCGGCTGCTCAACTACATCATCCCGGACTACGTGCACGTGCTCGCGCACGGCCGGATCGTGAAGTCGGGCGACAAGAGCCTCGCACTCGAGCTCGAGGCGAAAGGCTACGACTGGCTCATCGAGCCGCAGGGAGCATTGGCGTGACCGCTGCGTACGTCGAGGACTTCACCGAATTCTCGAAGAACGGCGGTCGCGCGGAGCCCGCGTGGCTGCGCGACACACGCCGCGCCGGGATCGAGAAGTTCGCCGAGCTCGGATTTCCGACGCCGCGCAACGAGGACTGGCACTTCACGAGTGTCGCTCCGATCGCGGAATCGGTGTTCAGCCCATTACGCGGTTCGTCGGGAGTGATCGAGCGCGAGGCGCTCGAGCCATTCACCTTCGCGCAGAGCGACTGGCCACTGCTCGTGTTCGTGAATGGGCGCTACAACGCTGCGCTCTCGAATCTCGGCGCCCTCGCAAAGGGCGTTCGCGCGACCGACCTCTCGACCACGCTCCGAAGCGAGCCGGCGCTCGTCGAGCCATGGCTCGGCAAGCTCTCGCCGCTGGATGGCCGCTCGTTCAGCGCGCTCAACGCCGCGTTCATGTCCGACGGAGCCGTGATCCACATCGCGCCGGACACCCAGGTGCCGATTCCGCTGCACGTGATCTTCGTCTCCGATTCGAGCGCGGCGAAGGGTGTGGCGCACCTGCGCAACCTGATCGTTGCCGGGCGCCACTCGAAGGCCACAGTGATCGAAAGCTACGTCTCGCTCGGCGACAGCCACTACTTCACCAACGCGGTCACCGAGGTGAAGGTGGACACGGGAGCGACGCTGGCGCATTACAAGATCCAGCGCGAGAGCCAGCGCGCGTTTCACGTGCACACGATCGATGCGCAGCAGGCGCGCGACAGCCACTACGTGTCGTTCTCGTTCGCGACCGGCGGCGCGCTGTCGCGCACGAACATCTACACGAACCTCGATGGCGAGGGATGCGGTGCGACGCTCAACGGCCTGTACATGGCGGACGACGAGCAGCACGTGGATCACCAGACGAACATCGTGCACGCGCAGCCCAACTGCTTCAGCCGCGAGATCTACAAGGGCATCCTGAGCGGCGCCGCGCACGGCGTGTTCAACGGCAAGGTGTACGTGTATCCGATCGCGCAGAAGACCG